>NZ_VILC01000066.1:6486-16009 GCF_009712065.1 Aphanizomenon sp. UHCC 0183
GTAGGGGGGGAAGAGAGGTAGGGGGGAAGAGAGGTGGGGGGGGAAGAGAGGTGGGGGGGGAAGAGAGGTGGGGGGAGAAGAGAGGTAGGGGGGGAAGAGAGGTGGGGGGAGAAGAGAGGTAGGGGGGGAGGGGGAGAAGAGAGGTAGGGGGGGAAGAGAGGTAGGGGGAGAAGAGAGGTAGGGGGGGAAGAGAGGTGGGGGGAGAAGAGAGGTAGGGGGGGGAAGAACATCACAGATAACTTTTTCAATCCTATCCAGAAATATGAACTACTAACTCTCTCACATTATTCTGTTGACGATGTTCCCAAACATAGATTCCTTGCCATGTTCCTAATACCAAATGACCACGATTAATGGGAATTTGTTCGGAGGTATGGGTTAAAACTGTGCGGATATGTCCTGGCATATCGTCTGGTCCTTCAGCATCATGAATGTAATGGTTTCCTTCTGGGACTATTTTTGTCATGAAATTAGCTAAATCAAGTAATACATCAGGATCAGCATTTTCTTGAATTACTAAACTAGCTGAGGTGTGACGTAAAAATAAACTACAAAGCCCAGTTTCTATACCAGATTCAGCAACAATAGCTTCAATTTTGGCGGTAATATTGTGAAATGATTTTCCATTGGTGGAAACTCTTAATAGTTTTTGGTAGTGGGTCATGGCTAGTTTATAGTAGTTTATATATAGCGGTTCTTGGCTGAGTGAAATACAAGAAGTTTATCCTTTTCTTCCCCCTGCTCTGGGGGGATTGAGGGGGGTGCAAGGAGGGGGCTTATGATGTATTTCATTCAAGTGCATACCGCTATATTTGTCTCTAAATAATCTATCACAGCTTTGGCTATTGTTTCATTCCCATCTTTGGCTATAATGTTGGGTTGCTTTGGTGCTTGAGGTGATTGATCAAGAAAATCCCAATCTCCTTGAAAAAATTCTGGTGTTGTGAGAATTTGATGATGATTGTAATTAGCAATTCCTGCTAACATGAAAGCTGCTTCGGCAAAATCATGACGGGGTATGGTTACAACTGGTATTTCTAGACGGGTAGCTTCTGAGAATGTCCCATATCCAGGTTTAGAAATAATTCTCCCACAAATCGGCATAAAATCCACAGGACGATATTGATGATTTGTAATTTTAATTAAGTTAGGTAAATCTGGGGCTGAGGCATCAAAAGTAATAAATTGCCAATCGGGAAATCTGCTGATATTAGTGTAAGGAATTTCTTGCAAGCCTAAACCACCAAATGTCAGTAAAATGGTTTTTTCTGGTGGTGTACTTATTTGCCAATTAGTGCGTAATTCATCAATATTAAAATGGGGAGAACCACAAGTTAAACCGACATCTGTAATGTTGGTAAATGCTGACATAGGTTCATGGAAAGGAAGACGAAATAGGCGATCGCATTTTCTATACCAATCACTAATCCAATCAGCCATTTCCGTAAATTCTTCCCCCCAATCTCGATAGATAAAATCCCAACCAAAGTTACTAATCATCCAGCAAGGAATATTCGTAGCTTCAGCAAATCCAGCAGCTAGAAAAGGAATATCTGCTAAAATTAAATCAACGCGATTTTGACGAATAAAATTAACTTCTGAAGCAATTAAGGATTTATGATTTTTTTGAATTTCTCGCAGTTTTGCTAAAGTTGCTGGTTTATCCATTGTCAAACTATCAGCTTGAATCACACCTAAATCAAACGCCCGTTGACGTAAAATAAAATCACCCTCTATATAAGATTCCAGTAACCAGCGAGGTGCAGTGGTGACTAGAATTAATAATGCTTCAGGATATAATTTTTGGATGGTGTTAGCAATGGAAGCTGTGCGGGTAGCATGACCAAAACCGTGATTTGTGATGGCTATATATATAGTTGGTCTTTTCATGATTTAAAACAAGGTTAAAAAGAGTATTGGGCGATTAGAAAGATGCCTCCGGCACGCTCCGCGAACACTACTACACAAGCAAAGTCCGCCGTCGCGGACTAATATGATTTAACCCACAAAGGTGGGTTTTGTCTGTTTAGCAGTGACTTCTAGTACAAAACGGCGTAAATAAACCAACCATTCTAAATCCTCCAAAAGCCTATACTGTCTTCATTTTGACTTTTGACTTTTGACTTTTGACTTCCGCCTTGCGGTACTAGTCGCCTTTTATAGCTGCTATTAATTGGTCAATTTCTGATTCTAATGTTAAATAATGAGCACTCACACGAATGCAATTAGGACTGGCAATTGTTCGAGTTAAAATATTTTCTGACTCTAGAGATTGCACTAATTTAGAACTAGGCTGATTAGTTAATTGAAAAGAAACCAATCCACTTTCTGGGGGTGAATTTTTTAAACATTTGACATTGGGTAAAGAGTTTAATTTTTGCCAGAGATAATTACTATTTTTGCAAATTTGCTCATATCTTTCCTGTGCTGTCCCCCATTGTTCATGAATTGTAATTGCTTCTTTTAAACCCACATATAATGAAGTTGGTAAAGTAGATACTTCATATCTGCGTCCATCTGGTTGCCAACCCGTCGGTTGGGCTTGATTATTAGTAATTACTCCATTTAAGCCAATAAAAGTGGGATGCAGATTTTCCCTGGCTTGAGGACGCACATATAAACCACCCACACCAGCAGGACCACATAACCATTTGTGACCAGTAAAGGCATAAAAATCTACACCCAAAGCAGTTAAATCCAAAGGAAGAACGCCCACTGATTGAGCCGCATCTATCAATAACAGAGAATTATTGCTTTTGCATATTTCTACAATTTTATCAATGGGTAAAACTTGACCTGTATTCCATAGGACATGACTTAAAACTACTAAGCGGGTTTTGGAACGGAGGTTTTCAGCAATAATACTGATGGGATTCCCCTCATTTAAAGTAGCCATTAAGGGACAGGTAGTAACCTCTACCGCAAATCTGCGGGCAATTTCTTGGGCAGTAGCAATGACACCAGGGTGTTCGCAGTCAGAAAGGAGAAGATGATCACCCGGTTGCCAATCAATTCCCCATAAGGCAATGTTACAACCGACTGTGACATTACCCGTGAGAGTTATTGTATCAGATGGTACATTTAGTATAGAGGCGATCGCCTCCCGACTGGCTTGTATTTGCGGTGCGATCCAAGCATAAGCATCACTCCCAAAAGGACCTATACTTTGAATATGTGCTTGAGATTGAGTGATAACATCCATAGCCCTTTGCGCCATTGGACCCTGTCCTCCGTAGTTAAAATAAAGCTTATTACTTAAAGCGGGAAATTGTGACCGATGGTGATGCAGGTTATTCATAAAATAGGTTTGCGGTTTTTTATCTAATCTATTGATATATACTTTTATCAACAATTAATCAACATTAACTTTTACATCAAAAACTATGAATTGGTGGCAACGACTCAACAAAAACCCTTTAGCACGAACTGGGGCAATTGTCCTCTTCTGTTTCTATTTAGCAGTAATTGGTGCTGATTTCATCGCTCCTTATAACCCTTATGATTCACAAACCAATGGTTCACTACTGCCACCGACTCAGATTCATTGGGTATCTCAATCAGGGCAGTTTATTGGACCCCACGTATATCCTACAACACAAGGCGATACTAACTTAGAAACTGGGGAAAGAAAAATAATTATAGACCAGACAAAACCTTCACCATTACGATTATTTGTTACTGGGACAAAATATCAATTATTTAATTTGAGTATTTCCCTACCTCCAAAATGGCAGGAAGTCACAATTATCCCTGGTATTTCTTTAAATTGGCATTTATTTGGGGTTATTGGTGACGCAAAATTGAATATTTTGGGAACAGATGAACAAGGACGCGACCAATTTAGTCGGCTGTTGCATGGTGGTCGAATTAGTATGTTTATTGGTATTTTTGGAATTATCATTACCTATCCATTGGCTTTGCTTATTGGTGGTATTTCGGGCTATTTTGGCGGAATAATTGATAGTATTATCATGCGTTTAGCAGAAGTATTGATGACCTTTCCGAGTATTTATTTATTAGTAGCACTATCAGGAATTTTGAGTCCAAAATTAACCAGCACTCAGCGATTTTTATTAATCATTCTCATCACTTCTGTAATTAGTTGGGCAGGTTTAGCGAGGATAATTCGCGGACAGGTATTATCAATCAAAGAACTTGAATTTGTGCAAGCAGCAAAGGTAATGGGTGGTAATCCCATTTATATTATTGTTCGTCATGTTTTACCACAAACTGCAACTTACATTATTATTTCCGCTACTTTAACAATTCCTAGTTTTATTGGAGCAGAAGCAGTATTAAGTCTAATTGGTTTAGGTATTCAACAACCAGATCCTTCTTGGGGAAATATGCTTTCTTTAGCCAGTAATGCTTCTATTTTAGTATTACAACCTTGGCTAATTTTACCACCAGCAATTCTGATTATTATTACCGTTTTGTCATTTAATGTATTAGGTGATGGCTTACGTGATGCTCTTGATCCTCGTAGTTTGCAAAGGTAATAATGTGTCTGATAGCACAACCATTTAGCAAGTAGGAATAAAAGTTAAAGTTTGACTGGAAACAAGCCTTAAAAGACCAAGGAGTAGAAGTTAGACAATTAATTGCAAAATATTAAAAAAGTGATCAGTCGAACTAATCACTTTCCATTTCTTCTAATTACTCTGAAGGAGTTTCATTAACAGATGTTTCCGCAACCTTTCTTACCGCTTCAATATCCACAGCCAAATTTGCGGCTATTTGTTCCACAGTCAAACCTAACTGTAATAACAAAGGTACTGTTTCTAACTTACCTTCCAACTTACCTTCCAACTTACCTTCCAACTTACCTTCCAACTTACCTTCCAACTTACCTTCTAACTTACCTTGTACTTTCGCCTCCTCCGCAACTTCTCGAAAATACCTTGTTTGCTTTAATTCATCTAGAGTAAACATTGCTTCAATCTCCTGGCGAGTTAAATTACTTAATTTGTAAACCAAGATCGTCTCTAACAATTCTAAGACTTTTTGTCTTTTACTGGCATCTGCTAATTGTTGTCGAGATTTTTGGATTAACTGCCTTGTATGATCAATAGCAGTTTCCTCTTTTTCCACTACTAGCTGTACCATTCCCAGTCCTATTGAATTATCGGTTGTTACCTCCAACTCATCCAAATAAATAAACGTGATTTGCTGACTCATTAGCAAACCCCGATACTGCATTGGTACACCAGGATCTAAACTACGTTTAGCAAAAATGGCTACTGCGTGAAAATCATTCTTTGGTTGATATTGATTCAGATAAACAAAGATTTCGGTAAATAACCGCCAGTAAAAATCCGCTTTCGGTTGAAATTGAACTTCTACAAAGTAAATCGGTTGTTCAGGTATTTCTGAATCAGGTATAAATAAACCATCAAAGCGAAATGCTAGTTCCTTAATTTCTACAGATGTGAATTGATATGCTTCCGCTTCTGTGGCTGGCTTGCCAATCAGTTCAAAAAGGATACTAGGTAATGTCTGAAATAGTTGATAGAATATAGTATCTGTTTTCACAAGAGTGCTGTTCTTTTACATGAGTTTAAAAAGTAGCGATCTAAAATTTTTTTGACAAAGTTATCAGTCTAGCTAATCACTTTCTATTAGCACTGTATGGTGTATGGCGTTAGCCATGCTAAAATCATACTCCTTTTTTAATATCTAATTCTCGGATCTACATAAGCATTGAGAATATCAATCAGAATACTGGCACTCACCACAATTGCCCCAAAAAATACTAACACACCCTGAACGGTAGGATAATCTCGGTCGGCAATAGCTTGATATAAACGATTTGCTAACCCTGGCCAGGAAAATGTCACCTCTGTTAAAATCGCTCCACCTAATAAGGAAGCAAATGTTAATCCTAAGACCGTAATTACCGGGATTAAGGCATTCTTTAAAGCATGGGAAACTAAAATCTTATTTTCAGGAATTCCTCGCGCTCTAGCCGCTTCTACATAATCAGCTTTTAAAGTCTGTTTTAAGTTAACTCTGACAATGCGTTCAAAAATGCCACTTAGCAAAATTCCTAAAGTTAAACTTGGTAAAGCTAAATGATGTAAAGATATGAAAAATTGACTTAAATTCCCAGCTAATAAACTATCAATTGTATATAAACCAGTAATATTTGTAGGTGCAGGAACATTGGGCGGAAACCGATTGGAATTAGGAAACCAACCCAATTGAACTGAGAAAACTAATTGTAATAACATACCTGCCCAAAACATCGGTAGTGCGTAGGTAATAATCCCAAATAAACGCCCACCAATATCAAAAGCAGTTCCCGGACGAGAAGCGGAAATAGTTCCCACTAAAACGCCGACAATCAGCGCCACAGCCATACTCGCAAATGCTAATTCTACTGTGGCTGGAAAATATTGACCAATTATTTCACCTATATTTTGCCCGCGACTGGTTAAGGAAGTTCCTAAATCAAAGCGTAGTAAATTACCTAAATAATTGAGATATTGTAACCAAATTGGTAAGTCTAAACCAAGTTGTTTTCTTAATTCTTCTTTTGCACTTTCTGGCGCTCTTCCTCCCAGAATTGCATCTGCGGGATCTCCTGGGGTGGCTCTAAGTAAAATAAAAACAATGGTGATAATAGTTAATAGTTGCAGTGGTGCAAATAGTAACCGGGAAAAAATGTAATACTGTAATGCTTTAGAACGAGACATATTTTTTATAGGAGTCAGGAGTTAGAATGAAGAATGAAGAAAGAAGGATTAACCTCGTTCCTTGTCTCTGACAAGGAATGCAGTCTTGAGGCTCTGCCTCATCTAATTAACAAGAGGCAGAGCCTCTAAATAGCATTCCCAGCCGGAGTCTGGGAACGAGAGAAGAAGGATTAACCTCGTTCCTTGTCTCTGACAAGGAATGCAGTCTTGAGGCTCTGCCTCATCTAATTCACAAGAGGCAGAGCCTCTAAATGGCATTCCCAGCCGGAGTCTGGGAACGAGAGAAGAATGAAAGAAGAAAACTTCTCCCTATCTCCTCTTAACTGTCACCTGTCCCCGTGGCGTAGCACCTGTCACCTGTCACCTATTCCCTACTTTTTAATTGTTTTGTAAATCAGGTTTTGGGTGGGATCAAGATTGACATTGGCTACGCCTTTTTGAGCAAATACAAAGTCTTTATTTTGCCATAAGGGGATGTAGGGAACATCGGTTAATACTTGGGTTTGAATGTCGGCAAATATTTTTTTCCGGGCTTCAGGATTTTGTTCTTTGCGTTGTTGATCTATGAGTTTATTCATAGCTTCACTATAATAGAACGACCCCTGAGTTTGACTACCGCCGATTTCGCAACCTTTAGCAACTGAACCTTTTTCACAGGCTAAAAATGGCTGTACGTAGTTATCTGGATCTAAAAAGTCTGGATACCAATTAGTTAAGGTACTGGGATATAAACCTTTGGAAATTTCTTTATAAAAAGTTGCACCTTCGACGGTTTTAACTTCAAATTGCAAAATACCATCCATTTTAGTATCAGCTAGGGATTTTAAGGTTTGTGCAACTAAACTGCGCGTCATTGAACTTGCAGGATACCAAATTTGCACTTTTGCTGGATTTTCTTTGGAAAAACCAGCGGCAATTAAGGATTTTTTGGCTTCTTCAAATTTACCATCACCATATTTATCTTGAAACAATGGTTGGGAAACGTTGAAGGTGGTGGGAATCATGCTGTAAAGAGGATCAGCCTGTGATAATAATACCCGATCATTTAATAATTTACGATCAATTAATGATGCGATCGCTTGTCTCACCTCTACTTTATCTAAAGGTTTTTGATTGCGATTTAAAGTCATATAAGTAACTACACTACCTTGAGCAGATATAGCTTGCCAATCTCCCTTTTTCGCACTGGCTTCTAAACTCTGAATTTGATCCGGTTGTAAGGATAGATAGGCGACATCTATCGCCCCAGTTTTAAAGGCGTTAAATAAGTTAACTGGACTGGTTTGAATTTGGACATTGACACCTTTGTTTTCGGGTTTTGTTCCCCAATATTTATCAAATACATCAAACTTTAAGGAATCAGTTCCATATTTGGCTAATTTGTAAGCACCAGTGCCAACAAAAATATTCGGTTTAAATTTTCTCGCCCCAATTTCATAGGATTTTGGCGAAACTGCACAGACTCCAGAAAATGCTAACAACGAAGGAAAAGCTGCAAAGGGTTTTTTCAGTTTAATTGTTAATTCATACTCTCCTGTGGCTTTAACTGAAGCTACGGTATCAGACAGTAGGAAGGATGGTTTACCTTTATTTTCAATAAAGCGTTGCAGGCTAAACTCCATTGCTTTGGCATTGAAGGGAGTATCATCATGAAATAGGACTCCTTGGCGAATAGGAATAGTATAAGTTAAACCATCTGCACTCACTTTTGGTAATGCTGTTGCCAATTGTGGTTTAATTTCTGTACTACCTGGTTCGTAAGTGTACAGGCGATCGCTCATATTAAATACTAAACTCAAAGATCCCAATTCATACGCATCAGCAGGGTCAAGAGTTCTTGGCTTTTCCGTTGTCCCTACGGTAATCCGACCATCACCCGCAGTAGTGTTTATAGCACTAGACTGTGGTGCATTTGTTTGCTGTTTAGGAGTACAACTAACAACCAATAATAGACAAAGACAGAACAAAGATAGGAATTTTGTCATCCTACCCCATTGTTTCATTAGCAAGGAACACCAAGTGATCATTATTAAAATTTTTTCAATCAACGGTCAGTCATTATAGCAGGGAACAGGGAATATTGATCTTTTTCCCATAACTTAATTACATAACTCATAATATACTCAAATTTTTTAATAAGTTATGTATTTGAATTTGGTAATTTTCCTAAATCAAGATGGATTATTCTATTATTAGAAAAAACCCTGATCAAAACATTTAAAAAATTATGGTTTTAACAGCTTCCACAATGTTGCCTCTAGGCACGAAAGCACCAGATTTTCATCTACCAGAAGTAGTATCTAGAAAAATAATTTCTCTTGATAATTTTGCCGATAAAAAGGCATTGTTAATCATGTTTATTTGTCGGCACTGCCCATTTGTTAAGCATATTCAACAAGAATTAGCCAGATTAGATCAAGATTACAGCAACAGTGATTTAGGGATTATTGCCATTAGTGCTAATGATGCTAAAAATTATCCTAATGATGCCCCAGAATCATTAAAAGAAATGTGTATAGAATTGGGTTTTGATTTTACCTTCTGTTACGACGAAACTCAAGCAACAGCACAAGCTTATACGGCAGCTTGTACACCAGATTTCTTTTTATTTGATGGCGACAGAAAACTCGTTTATCGCGGACAATTAGATGATAGTCGTCCTAGTAATAATCAACCCGTAACAGGTAAAGACTTAAGATCAGCTATTACCGCAGTTTTAAATAATCAACCTGTGACAAGTGAACAAAAACCGAGTATTGGTTGCAATATCAAATGGAAAGTAGGTAATGAACCTAATTATTAGTCATTGGTAATTGGTAATTGGTAAG
>NZ_VILC01000066.1:16278-24571 GCF_009712065.1 Aphanizomenon sp. UHCC 0183
TTGGTAATTGGTAATTGGTAATTGGTAAAACTCTTACCTGCCCCCTCCCCTACCTCCCCCACCTCCCCTACCTCCCCTACCTCCCCTACCTCTCCTACCTCCCCTACCTCCCCTACCTCCCCTACCCCCTGCCCCCTGCCCCCCGTTACCTATTCCCTTCAATGCTGAATTTCCAAATTGAGAATGTAATGACCCAATTGGACTTTTCCTGTCCAGAATTCGTATTCTAAACGAAGATGTTCTGGAAAAGGATGCCCACTGAGAGTGAAACTTTTGGTAAAATTACGCAAACGGATAGGTTGATGGGGTTGTAATGATTCATTTGGCAACCAAAAACGACTAATACCATATATACCTAACTCCCAAAAGTGACGGTAACTGACTTGTGCATTACCTTGCATTGTCATAATTAACCGCCGAGATGAAATTTCCAGCCATAAAATTCTGGGACTGCTGGGAGGAGAAAAATTGTTTTTAGTTGGGTAAATTGTATCTTCTGGATTTAAATAACTGCCTACTTCACAACTAATAAGAGGTGGTGCAGTTAATAGTAAATGAAATTTATCTGTGTCCTTTTGGATTAAAGTTCCAGCAGTGTCAACCACAGACCAAATCGGTAAGTCCGTGGAAATCATTGATAAACATACGGGTTTGCGGTGGTGAGTTAGCATGAGAGTGTGAGAGGTTACAAATAAAGAATAAAAGTTGAGCGATTTTCTAAATTGCTGATTCTGCCTACTATTTGACGTTACGGCTGAAGTTTTTGGTGGTTGGAAGCAACAAAAAATAAGACATTCAAGCAAGATGTCTAATAAATAGTAAAACCTGGTTCATCGTCAGCAAATATTTTGATTTGTTAATCTAGACAATTCAATATGGTATTACCTGTCACCTATTATCTACCAGAAGAAAGATTATAGTTGCCAAAAAGCGGTAGGATACTAAATTGGAAGTGAATAGTGATAAACAAGTCGCTGTTTAGCTTTTATTCTATTCAAAAGTCATTGTATCCTAATGTCGGCTATTGTTATTACTTTAGAAACTCAAGCAAACTCTTCGGATCACTTAATTATTCAGCGCCCTGCGGCTGGATTGTCTTTGCAGGGACGTATCCGAGTTCCTGGTGATAAGTCTATTTCCCATCGCGCTTTGATGTTGGGGGCGATCGCTGAAGGTGAAACTCAAATTCAAGGATTGCTGTTAGGTGAAGACCCCCGTAGCACTGCTGCCTGTTTTCGGGCGCTAGGGGCGGAAATTTCCGACTTAAACACAGAATTGGTGACAGTCAAAGGCATTGGTTTGGGCAATTTTCAAGAGCCTATAAATGTCTTGGATGCGGGTAATTCTGGAACAACGATGCGGTTGATGTTGGGGTTGTTAGCATCCCATCCAGGGCGATTTTTCACGGTGACAGGTGATAGTTCTTTGCGATCGCGTCCCATGTCCCGTGTTGTCAAGCCTTTGCAACAAATGGGGGCGCAAATTTGGGGACGTAAGGGTAATACCTTAGCACCTCTAGCCATTCAAGGACAAGCCCTGCAACCCATTCATTATCATTCTCCCATTGCTTCGGCGCAAGTTAAATCCTGTATCCTCCTGGCGGGTTTAAACACCGAAGGACAAACCACCGTCACCGAACCTGCTTTATCACGGGATCACAGTGAACGAATGTTAAGGGCTTATGGCGCAGAATTAAGTATAGATCCAGACACAAATAGCGTCACGATCACAGGTGGGGCGAAACTCTACGGACAAACCGTAATTGTTCCCGGTGACATCAGTTCAGCGGCTTTTTGGTTAGTTGCGGGGGCGATCGTTCCTGGTTCAGATTTGGTAGTCGAAAATGTCGGTGTCAATCCTACCCGCACCGGTATTTTAGAAGCATTAGAACTCATGGGGGCAGATATTCAACTAGAGAACCAGCGGGAAGTAGCGGGAGAACCTGTGGCTGATATTCGCGTCCGTTCCGGTGGTTTAAAAAGCTGTACGATTGCTGGTGATATTATTCCCAGGTTAATTGATGAAATTCCCATTTTGGCAGTTGCAGCGGCTTTTGCTGAGGGGACAACAATTATTCGGGATGCGGAGGAGTTAAGAGTCAAAGAGAGCGATCGCATTACCGTGATGGCACAACAACTCAATAAAATGGGGGCAAAAATCAGCGAATTACCCGACGGAATGGAAATCACCGGCGGTACTCCCTTAGTCGGTGCGGCAGTAGATAGCCATACAGATCATCGCATTGCCATGAGTTTAGCGATCGCCCTCAACACCATCGGTACAACCACCATTCACCGCGCTGAAGCTGCTGCTATTTCTTATCCCAACTTCACAATCACACTACGGGAAATTTGTCAATAATTTTTAGGGACAGGGAATAGAGGACTGGGGTATAATTGATAAACAACAAATATTCTTAATCAGCATTATGACTACAGTTGCCATTTTACCTATATCAAATGCCAGTGGTGAAAGGTCTTATCGTGCCATTGCTGGAGATAAACAGTCTGTTGGCAAAACTGCCGGTCAAGCTTTAGATGCTTTGACTACACAGTTAGGTGAAGTTGAATTTCGGGCATTATTAATTATTGATAATTTTCATCCCGATCAATTCTTCACTAGAGATCAACAAGAACGTTTATCCGAACTAATGACTATCTGGAGAATAGCACGAGATCAAGAACAGAAACTTCCGCCAGAAATACAAATTGAGTTAGATAACCTTGTTAATCTTGAACTCAATGCTGCTACTGCTAGAACCGCATCCTTAGCACAACAATGGAGTCAATGAATCAATTTTATCATCTTGTAGCAGATCGCGCCATAACTAATGAAATCTATAGATGAAATTCGTGAACAACTTAAGTCAGGAAATTTTGAATTTACTCGTCATGGACTAAAACGTTTAGTTGAAAGAAATATCAGTCGCGCGGAAATAATGGAAACAGGAGATAATGCAATTATTATTGAAGATTATCCAGATGATAAATACTCTCCTAGCTGTTTAATTTTAGGATTGACAATTAATAATCGTCCTTTACATTTACAGGTATCAAGACGAGAATCTGATATTTTAACTATTATTACTTTATATGAGCCTAATCAAACCGAATGGATCAATTATTCTCAAAGGAGGTTATAATGTTAAATTGTCATAATTGCGGTTCAGATAAATTTACTGAAGAATTAGTTAATGAAACTTTTGAAATCGAAGGTAAACTAATTTTGGTTGAGGGTATTCCCGCTAAAGTTTGTTCTCGTTGTGGAGAAATAACCTTTAGTAGTGAAACTGCTGAAAATATTCGTTTAATGTTGAATAGTAATCAAAAATCTCAGAGAAAAATTGAGATTGATGTTTTTGCTTTTTCTGCTTAAATGATAACTTGAATATTCTTGTATCATATGAAACTGAATCTGATTTTAATGATTATCTTCCTAATTTAGAAAATTATGAAGCTAGATTGACAAAAGGAGAAATTAAGTGGTAGATTTAAGTTAATTTAATCATATTTATTGATGTTTATCTATAGAAGATTGATATAAATTTAAACCGTGAATAAAGCGAAAATCCTTAATATTTAAAGTATATAAATCTATCTTATGAACTAATGCAGTTGAGGCAATTAAAGCATCTGGAATACTTAGTTTATGACTGAGAGAGTAAGTTTCCATTAATTCAATGAATTGAGTTGATACCATGATATCCACAGGAAACATAAAAAGTAATTGTAAATGTTTCTTAATTTTCTTCAATTCCACATTATTAATAGCGCCATAATATAATTCAGCTTGAGTAATGGCACTAACCGCTAATTGATTTAGTCCAATATAACGAAGCTCAGAAATAACCTGAGAATTGTTTTTATAAAATTCTATGAGAATATTTGTATCACATAAAATCATTTCGTTTCTTGTCTCCATGCTTCTTGACGAATGGACTCAGTAGTAATATTTCTATTTTCCCAGATTCCTGCCAAAGAAAAAAAATCTTGCTCATCATCAGATATATTGGTGTTATCTTCTATTACTTCTACAGAATTAACAAAATCTAAAGCAGAAATAAGTTTTAATAGCATCTGTGCTTTTTCTTTGTCAGCAATTTGAATGATTAGTTGTTGCATATTTGTTTTTTAGTATAATAATACTATTATAATTGTACAACTATTTCTGTTTAGTTTAGCGAGAATTATCAAATAAGATGTTTTTGATGATTTAGAGGAGTTTAAATTATAATGAAATATTTGTTAGATACCAATGTAATTACTATCTCTGTTTCCAAAATTTAATAGTTTTATCTTTGCTCCCACTAATTAATATTTTAGTATTTGGAATAAAAGCAAGAGATGTAACAGCACTATCATGTTGCGTTATTTCATCAAAAGTAAGTAACTTTTTATTACTAAAATCCCAAATTTTAATATAGCCTTTATTATCACCACTGGCTAATAACTTACCATCCGAACTGAACGCAATTGTGTTAATTATATCATGAACTACATCACTAGAATTTTCTTCTTTCAAAATACTCCCTTCCTCATCAAGAAGATTCCATAATTTTATTTTATAATCATCCTCACCCACACTTGCTAAAATTTTACCATCAGGATTAAATGCTAAAGAATTAATCTTAAAGCCATTTTTTATTTTGTGAGCATTCAAAATTTCACGTTTTTCACATATAGTTAAATCTACTATTTCCCAAAAATATATATTTCCTCCACTATCGGAACTCGCAAAAGTTTTATTATCGCTACTAATTGCAATTGATGTTATTTGGTTACCACTCCAGTGCTTTTTATTATCATTTTCTTCTTGTGTTTTCCAATTAAACAATTTTATACTTCCATCTTTACAACCGCAAATAATTAAATCTTTATTGATAAATGATAAAGAAGTAATTCTATTATGATTACTACTTTCTATTAATATTGAATATATTTCTTTGCAATTATGATCATATATTTTAATGTAGTTACTGTTTGTTTCTACTATCCCCGTTGCTATATAATCGTTTTGACTAATTGATATAGGACTTTGATTATAAATATCTGGTATTACTTGTTGTCCAAGTTCTAATATTTTTCCTCCAACAACAGGAATATTATTGATTAGTTTTGAGGGAAAAATTTGATGTTTCTTTTCTAATTTAAATTTATCATTGTACTTTATATCTTCTCCATTTGTAGCATCAAACGGAACTATAGCTAATGTTTGCCAAGTATCATCAAATCTTACAGCCAAAAAAGTACCTTGAGTAGAAATATCAAAATCATATATTTCGTGATCAAGATTTATTTTATGTAATAGGTCTAATTTTTTCTGAAAACTGTCATCAATTTTTGGAGAATTTGTGTAAGTTTCTTGAATAATTAATTCAAAACATTCTGATTCTGATGGTTTTTCAAAACTTTGTAATTTTGAAGGAATTGTTGCTTTTGGATAACTCCATTGCCAAAATGTTTTATAAGGGTGTTTAATGTCATTATGAATTTGAGCAAAAATGCTTTCAGAAATTTTTATTTCTGTTAATGTACCCTTAAAAACAACACCTTCAATAAATGGAATTTCTCTACCGAAAGAATCTTTAATTATTCTATCTCCGACTATTCCCATATCTTCATAAGTTGTTTTAATCACACGAAATACTAACGTTAAATCACCAACAGCAGAATTATGGATTTGACAATATATCGCTTTTTTAGCTTCTGTGGTCTTTCCTCCTGCAACAGACTCAATTAAACTAGATACTCCAGCATCGCACATAAAATTAGGAGCAACTATTGTTCTAAATCCAATATTCTGACTACGACTAACGAGGAAAACCCAACCCTCTATTTTTTCTATGATATCTGTTGTCATAATTTAATCTCTTGATTTAATCTAATTAATTTAATTGGTTAACTTAGAATATGTATGTTCATATTCTAATTTATTTACAAGCAACAAGAAACAACGAATAGAGTATTCTAAAGCAGTTTTTTCACTTTCAATTTTTACTAAAGCCTCTGCTTTCTTAGCTTTTAATTGTTCTGTTCTTTCTTTAGCTGCGGCTTCTTTATTGTATACAGATGTTTGCAATTCTTGATCAATAAAATCAATAATATCTGTAAGTATTTCCTTTGAAAATTGAAATTGGGAAGGTAATTTAGGTGCTATTGTTTCCAGTATTGTTTTAGCAGTTGTACCAAAATATTTTTTGAGTTTATCCCATAAAGTTAAATTAGCTTTGACTTCTTTAACCTGTTCTTGAGATTTTTTCTTTTCCTCATTAATCATTTTTTTCAACTCTTCTTTTAGCTTATCAGGTAGAATACAAGCTATAGGTAATTCAATATTATAAGGTTTAGGTAGTTTTCCTGTTTTTCTCATACTACCATCGCTTTGTTGTTCTGCAAAACCTTTACCAACTGAACTAACAGGAATTAATCGAACAACACCTTTATTATGATCATTTCTATTATTTTCATTATTAATATCACTGTTATTACTTCGAGTCATAATAATATTGCGGAATTGATCTATTTCTAGCAAATGATTTCTAACTTCTTCTAGGGTGTATTTACCTTCTATTAAATCCCATTTACTAATAATAAAATGAATAGATTTATCTGTATTTTGCATTAAATTCAATACATTTGCCAAGTCTTTAACTACCCATTTTGTACCTGACTGTTCACCCTTGATATATGAAAGTAACCGCGAACCATCTATTAAACCTAATAAAACATCTGCATTTTTTATTGTTTCATTAAATTTTTCAATATATGTAGTATCATCTTTGTGATCTGTTAGTATTTCACCTGCATAATCTGTATACTGAAATTGACAAGCTGAATAAATACCTTTCGGAGTCTGTATTTTACAAGTAAATTTCCAGTTGGATATATTTGTCATTTGTGTTGGTTCTGGCCATGTTTCCTCAGTAGCAACTTCTGTATAAATCTGATTCAAAATTTTTCGTTGAGCATCATCTACCGCTAAAAAAAATCCTGATTCTCCCTGTGTTGAGAGTTTATGATACATACTTCCTAAAAACACAGTTTTACCTGAACCAGATGGACCCAAAATAACTACATTATAAATTGGTAGCATAAATTGCCTCTAAGTATCAATACAGTAAGTTTTTGATTTTTTACCCCGCTTTATTATGTATCATCTTTTTTTATTATCTAAAAGACTGTTTAAGACTGTGTTTTTGTAACGAACTGTTAAAGAAATGTATTAAAATAGCTTAGAATGATGCGTAAAAATACGCTATAATTACTGAAAACCTTATCATGACCTGATTTTATGGATGTTGCAGAAATTTTACAATTTGCCGATCAATTGATCTTAAATAAAACAGGAAAACGTTTAGATGATCTACAAAAAACTGTAATTACCGGAGTTTATGAAGGAAAAACTTATGAGACAATAGCGGATGAATGTCATCGCAGTGAAAGTCGCGTTAGAAGTGTTGGACGTAAACTGTGGCAAATTTTATCAGAATCTTTAGGAGAAGATGTTAATAAGCATAATTTTTGTTGGACAATCGAAAGAGTAGCAAATAATCAGTTTATTTTAGGAAATAACAATATTAATTATTGCCATAATAATAAAGAATCTTCTGAAAATACAGAACAAGGTATTAAGAATCAACTCTATTATGATTTAACTATTGCTCCTAAAATTAATCGTTTTTGCGATCGCACTTCGGAAATTGATACTTTATCCAATTGGATATTAAATCAAAATACTCATTTAATCTCAATCTTAGGATTATCCGGTATTGGTAAAACCACACTCTTTAAAAGATTTATAGACTTACATCAACAAAAGTTTGATGCTATTGTTTGGAGAAGTTTAAAATTTCCCCAATCCTTAAATTTATTACTTGATGAGTTCCTAAAACATCACAAATTAGACTCATTACCAACAATAAATGATAAATTAAAACAATTATTTGATATTCTCACAAATAAAAAATGTTTAATTATCCTTGATGATATCCAAAATATATTTATTCCTAATCAATTTGCGGGAAAATATCAACCAGAATATCAAGATTATCAAACCTTATTCAAAATGATTACAGAAACCCATCATCAAAGTAGTGTTATATTAATTAGTCAAGAACAATGTCCAGAAATGGAATGTTTAGATGAAGAACTATATCCTATTAAATCTTTAGAATTATCAGGTTTAGATAATCCAGAAATTCTCAAAAATACTGGATTGAAAAATGAAGATAGTTGGTTAAAATTAATCAAATTATATGAAGGTAATTTACTTTATTTAAAAAGTATTAGTATCC
>NZ_VILC01000067.1:0-35452 GCF_009712065.1 Aphanizomenon sp. UHCC 0183
CGAAATACCCCAGGTATTACCTCAAGGAATGATGAAGTTAGCAAGTACATTACCAGATGTAAAAGTTTCTATCCCAACCGTTGATAAAGTCTTAGCAGCTATTGAACATGGAAAAGCTGATCAAGTTAGTCAATTAGAGTGGATTTATTGTATTTCTGCCAAAGAGGAATGGGATAATCAAAATATTAATCGTAGCCAATCAACATCTTCTGCAATTTGGCAGGTAGCAATTTCTAACTCTTGGTTGCAACATCAACTAATATGGCGTTTAGCTCTATATTGCAATGGTCAAAAAGAACGGGTTTTACCCAAATCTCTCGTTGATTCTTTTGTTGTTTTTGCCAATAATGAGAAAGTTAAAACCTTATTAAAGGTAAAAGTAATTTTAGTAATTAATAGTGAAAATACGGGTAGAAAATTAGCTAAAATAGCCTGTGAATATAATTTCAATCGTGCAGAATTTATCAATGAAATTAAATCAGATATTCCTGTATGGATTTCAGTTTTTAATCAATTTGTAGAATATATAACACCACATTTCTGTACAATCAATAATCCTAGCAATCAACAAGTTAGTTGGTTATTAAGTTGTTTGCAAGAAATGTCTAAATTACAGCAACTTACAGCCGTTGATGATTTATTAATCAATATTGATGAAAATATCGCCAATAAACATAGTCAATTAGTATCATGGCTTAGTCAAAACTATCGAAGTGGTGAAAATTGGTTAGGACTTTCAGAACTAGCTAGAAAGAAACTAAGAAATTTAATTGGAGCAATTAACTATAGTGATTTCTACAAATTAGTTAACCTCATATTAAATAGATTAACATTACAAGACTTCGAGGAGAATAGACTACGCAGACGCAGAGATTTTTGGAGTGAATACAGTAACAGATTTGAGAAAATGCGGATTCTTTTACCTGAATCTTCATTACAAATTATTGGTAATCAGCTAACAGGAGATATTGAGGTTTTAAAAAATGATGGTAGTGAACCTACAGAAGTTTGTATATTTGATTTTGGTGATTGGATAGTAATAGAGTTCTTTAGAGGGAAAGGTAGTGAAACACGCCTTTTACCAAACAATTCTAAAAATCAACAAATACTTTTTAATCAATCTCAACTTTCAGTTAAATGTATTCGTTGTTTAGGTGGTGAAAAACACGATCATGAATATCTTTGGCAGGTATTTTCCCATTATTGGTTACAAAATAAGGGAATTATACCTAATTTAAATAGCAATACTCCCAGACAACCTACAACAGAACAATTACGAGATCGATCATATAGACTGGAAAGATGGAGAAGGGATATTGATACTTTAGAACGGGAAGCTAATGAATACTGTAGAAGAACTGGTTGTTGTATTTAAATCTTCAAAATACTGGCATTAACAAATTTCTTCTAAAGTCAATACCTTAGCCAAAATAAGAGCCTTGATAATTTTTGGCAAAAACGGCAAAAATAAGCATACATAAGCGTTTCGAGTAAAAGGTAGTTTAGAATCTAAAACCCTTATCCTAACGTCAATACATTTAAAAAATCCTTGTAGCAAAAGTCAAAATCTCATCAGCTTGATCTTGAGTTAAGATTTTACTCTTTTCTCTCCTTATTACGATACAAGGGGTTTAGCAGTGGTCATTGGTGTCAACTTAACATAAAACCTGTAGCCCGCCTGGGAATGAATTCCCAGTCTAATAGCAAAAGTCATCTGAAGATGACTAAAAATCCCCAGTTTACTTTAGTAAACCTGGGAGAGCGATCGCTAAACAACTAGCTGTACAAACGGTTTTAGTAACAGCCACACTGATACAAGAAACCAAAATCCACCCCGCCGAACTTAAAGATCAAGTTACCAGTCCTGGTGGTACAACCATTGCCGGTGTCAGCGCCTTAGAAAAAGCCGGTTTTCGTTCCGCTATCATTGAAGCCGTCAAAGCCTCGAAAGAACGCGCTCAGGAATTGGGGAAAGGGTAAGAGGTGAGGTTGTTGATCCAATCTACCAGTAAAATCACAACTCACATTTACTGTTCATATACTTCGCTCCGATGAGCGATAGCCACAACAAATACCTGCACCACTTCATCTTCTATCGAATAGATGACCCTGTAGTCGCCGATTCGGTAGCGATAGTACCCTGCATAATCTCCCTTGAGAGCTTTGATGTTAGGATGCGACTGAGGGGTTTGCTCTAGCTGCTGCAAACATCGGGCAATTTTCTTTGCTAGGGCTTTATCAGCATTAATATAAACCTTTTGGGCATCGGGATGGAGAACAACTTCATACATCAGATCGAAGAGTTCTCCAGTTTGTGTAATGGGTTTTAGGTGTTGTTTGATTTTGCTTAACTCGTTCTAGTAATCCAGGAATTGCTAAAAGTTCTTGGGTTGCAGCTTCGCTTTCAGCATTTGCTAAGTAAGCAGCAAAATCCGCCAACACCTGCAATCTTTCTGGTGATAGTTGCTTGAGTAATTCATTAAGCTGATTCTGTAACTCTGTCACCGATACTAAAATCTCTGATGATCTATCTGAAGTTGGGGAATTATCCATAGTATTCATTGTTTACCTCCACTTTCTAAAATTGCTAAATTAGCTGTTGGGAAATGTTGCAGTTATTCAATCTATTGATCACATTTGTTGATATCAAACTTATAAGGAAAAAGTGTGATCACTAATAATCTTCCTTTTTACGATCAATAATATCAATTATCAAAAAACCCTGATCTGTTTTTTTAAATAGTAGCCGCACACTTCCATCTACTCTTACCAATCACGTATCCGTGTTATCGAGTCTATCAGAGTTTAGTTGGTGTGAGTTACTGACATCTAGCTGCTTTATTAACTGAGAAACTTTATTTTTTTGATTCAATGGCATGGTTTCATAAGCCATCAAAGCTTTTTCTCTGAACTGTACAGTCATTTTAGCATCTCCATAAACAAGCAGGAGGTTTAATCCAGCTTAATAAACTTTGGTTTAGGAGAAATTATTTTTGGTGCCATTGCTTTTATATGAAGCCAATCTGGAGCATTAACACTAACGAGCTTATGTGAACTGGTAACTAAGTTTTGCTGTGCTGCTTCATTCAGAGCATCTTCAATATCAGTGGCTTTTGCATCTGGATATTTTTCTAACTGTTCTTGAACTTTTTGGGCTTTTGCACTCGGTTTAATAAAATATGGTGGTTGCTCTTGTTTACCAAGTTTACATACAGCCCTAGCTACCGCATGATAGGCATCATTAAATAAGCCCATAAAGCCATTGGGATCAGCTAGTGTTACAACCCATAGTTTATGCTCTTTACTGTATGTTACCCCGGTTTTATTTTGTGGGTGAGTAGACTCTGGGACAATGCCTATCCGTAAGCCTTGCCCGCCCTCTAGTTGAGCATAATTTGATTTTACCGTAGCGGCAAAGTGTTTTTGGTCATCAATAGTAGAAAGAAATAGATCTGTTTTCCAGATTTTCTTAATTCGTTCGTTTAACTCAGGCTCTGCCCTATGACCTCGTGCTGCAATTGATACCCAAGGTCCAAATTTAAATGGTTTCCCTTTTCCTTGCGGAAGAATATATGACTCTGTACCTGCTTCATCTACAACAGCATCGAGAAATCCCAAATACTTTGCACGCTCTTGACCGAATAATACGGATGTTGGCTCACTGTCTTTTACATATTTTGATGCGCGTCTTAGTGCATGACTAAGTGGATTCAATACACTAGGCTCTTTTCCAAGAATAGCTTCATGAACTGCCCACTCGAAACCATCACCTCTCATTCCTTTATCCCGTTCAAGCCTTACTATTTTGGCGAATTGTCGCATTCTAATATCAGCAAGTGGGGTATTTAAGTCTGTCAAATCTTCATCAGATATTGAATCAATTAATGCTCTTAAAATTGAGCGTGAAACAGCGTAAAGTGCGCGACCATACTCATCTATTGGGGCATTTTGTTCAATAAAAGTAATATTTGCTGCCATTTTAACTTTTTATCTAAATTTTTCGATACATAGACTATATCAGAATACTATACGCCTTTGTCCTGATTCAGTGCGAATGTTTTCTAAAGTGGGAAAGTCATCTTTCCAAGTTCCAGCAAGTGAATAAACTAATTCTGACCAAGGTAACTGATCAATATTTTTAACAGTTTGGTTAGCATTTAGATGTTTAGCACGGATAAATTCAGCAAAAGTCAGAATCTCATCAGCTTGATCTTGGGGAAGGGTTTTAGCGATCGCATAAATCTGTTCAGCAATAGTCATAATCGGGTTGTGGGTAAATTAACGACCATTCAGTGAACTAGGTTAAATCATTCTATCGCAGATGATTAGATTAGGAAACCAGAAATGGCTGGGTCAATTTTTTCCATTATCGCTAAAGATATCGCTCTCCTCGCAATATTAAGATTTATGATTCATTGTCAGGGAAGCGAAGCGATGCCTTCGGCGAGCGGAGCTATCGCAGGAGAACAAAAAGTTACTTTTGTGAGACTATTATTTGCTATGAAGTCCTCTAAAATTGCTTGAATTACAGGCACACTTACAGCATTACCAAACTGTTTATACGTTGCACTATCATCTGAATGAAGAATATAAGACTCTGGAAAGCCTTGTAATCTTGCACATTCACGAGGCGTTATTCTTCTTGGTCGCCCATTTTGGACTACACCCAACTTATTCGCATCTGATGATGTAAGTGTTATGGAAATACTCTCTGGATCGAGAAACTTAAAAACCTCAAAAGACATATTTCCACTTACAGGATTATATCTTCCGTTCATTTCTTTAAGATATTTTTTTTCAATGAGTGAATTAATAATATTCTCGATATTTTCATGGTCGAAAAATGTCTTAATTTGTTCTATAGTTAAGCTTTTACCATCTTGGTGATCACCAAATTCTTTATGCCTTCTATGAGATATTAAGGCATCCATAAAATCACGCTCATCCTTTGTACACTTGCCTTTAATACCTAAATGCCAAGAATGGATAGAATTGCCTCCACGAAAGTCAATAAGCCGAACACCATGAAGTTTTTCAAATTTACCATCTACAGCATCAAAAAGTTGCTGTTCAAATTTTTTTGAAAGATAATAATTTTCAGAAACTTTTTTTTCCAGAATATGTTTAACCTTGACAACTGCATCAGTATGATCAAAAAGATTTAGCTGATATTGCTGTTTCTTAAAAGTATGAGAGTCAGTAGCACCTCTGTCTGACATAAGTGTAATTACTGGCTTTTTACCAAGTAGTCCTAATATGTATATACGAACACGATTTTGTGGTACACCAAAGTTACTACTGTTGAGTAAAAGATAATGAACACCGTAACCAAGTTGTTCCAAAGCATGAATAATTGTTTTAAAGGTTCTACCCTGATCATGTGTTGTTAAACCACGGACATTTTCAAGCATAAAACCTTGTGGTTTATGAATTTTTAGTAGTCTTTCAATTTCAAAAAAGAGCGTCCCTCTGGTATCTCCAAAGCCTTGTTGTTTACCCGCATACGAGAAAGATTGGCAGGGAAAACCAGCAAGCATGAAATCAAATTCAGGTATTAGATCAATTTCTCGGATGTCTCCAGTCGGTTGATCATCAAAGTTTAGTATATATGTTTCAATAGCTTTTTTATCAATTTCAGAGCTAAGTACACATTGAGATTCTATGCCCAAAACATCACACGCTTGCTGAAAACCGAGGCGCATTCCACCAATACCTGCAAAAAGATCAATAAAACGAATCATGGCAAACTCTCATGCAAAAAATCAGCTAAAATATCGAACTCACTATCAGAATAGGCAACTGTGCAATGGCTGTGCTTGCAAATTGTAGAGATAGCAGCAGAGCGTTGAAAATTTCCAGCCCCATCAATAACATAGGCTATTTTGTGACCAGCAGCGTTGATAAGAGCTTGCCTTTCGGAAGCTTGTCCTGCTTTTCTTTCTATTGTGCTGTTGGTTGTTACTTGAAAACTAACTTCAATTCCAACACTTTTGCCTCCTTTTGTGACAACTACATCAAAAGGCATTCCAGTGCTTTTACCATAACCCTGCAATATAATTGATCCATTACTGGTAATATTGAATTCATTTCCCAATTTTTCTTTCAGGTACTTGACAATATAACTTTGTGCTAATTGTCCTAAAGAATTTGCATTTGCACCACCTGTTATTCTACTAACTACTATATATCTTTGCTTTATATGACGCTCTAAACCAGCTTCATCACCAAGTAAAGAACCCAGAAGACAAACCTCTAAACCAGCTTGTGCGGATACATCAGAAGTGCTGGCATAAAGCAAAATCATAGTCATGTCACGTTTAAGACTGTCAAAAGGTTTATCTGATTGCAAACCATTTCCATCAATATCAAGCTTTTCATTACCTAAGCCTTTAACGGGCATTGACTCAAAGACATACTGGTAATTTGTTCCTCTCCAGACATAATCCATGATTGGTTTACCCGTCTGATCTCTTTTAGTAAAAATATCTGTGAAACTTTTTCCCAGTCTTTGAATAGGTTCACCACCATAGTCTGAAATGACAACTAAGTGTTTTAGGAATAAGTTGGCTGGAAACTTCGCTGCTTCGACAAGCTCAAAGACTTGCGTGGGGTTCTTTTTACTCAATTGTAAAATTGAAATGAAATCTTCTTGTGTCTCAAGTAATCTAGGAATAACACTTATTGTCGCATTTTCATCCTTTAAACTTTCAGTCCACCACATTGCAGCGTAGGACTGTAACGTAATTATGTCTCTAGCGTAATTTGGCATATAATACTGTTTGATTGAGCTTGCATGACAAGCATTTTAGCTGTTGACAAAAGAATAAGCAAAAGATAATATTTAAGATTTAATTGTATAATTAAATACAAAATAATTGATTACCTTTAAAATAATAAATCAGGGTTTTGGATACCAAAACCTACATCTAAAGGCTCTCCCGTAGAATGTCTTGTCCTGATTCGGTGCGAATTTCTTCTAAAGTGGGAAAGTCATCTTTCCAAGTTCCAGCAAGTGAATAAACAAATTCTGACCAAGGTAACTGATCAATATTTTTAACAGTTTGGTTAGCATTTAAATGTTTTGCACGGATAAATTCAGCAAAAGTCAGAATCTCATCAGCTTGCTCTTGGGGAAGAGTTTTGACAAGTGCATAAATCTGTTCAGCAATAGTCATAATCGGGTTGTGGGTAAATTGACTACCATTCAGTGAAGTGGGTTAAATCATTCTACCGCAGATGTTTTAGAAGAAACCCCTCTCAACATAGCAAATCACTAATCACGTTATGATAGTAAATAGTCTGCTTGTAAATTATGAAGGTTAAAGAAGTTCTCAAAATTCTGGAAGCAGATGGTTGGTATATAGATCGCACCAGAGGTAGTCATCGTATCCTCAAACATCAAAGCAAATCAGGTATCGTAGTTATACCTGGAAAACCAAGTGATGATATTCCAGTAGGTACACTCTCATCAATTTGGAAGTAAGCAAAATTATGAACAAAAAAATGATTGAGTACACAGTCATCTACGAACGTGGACAGACAAACTGGGGCGCTTATGTTCCTGACTTACCTGGTTGTGTCAGTATTGGTGACACCTTAGCAGAAGTACAGGAAAATATTAAAGAAGCGATCGCACTCTATCTAGAAGTCTTGAAAGAAGATGGACAACCCATACCCGAACCATCAACAGAAGTTGGTAAAGTTGCAGTGACGATATAAACACAGCTATCGGAAAAAATCCACTATGCAAACACTAGCCGTTACTGAAACTATCACCACCATCGCTGAAGCAGAAAAACGATTTGGCTTGAGTCGCAGTAGCTTGGATTTTTTCACTGAATGGCATAATCAATTACCTGAGATTAATCCCAATGATCGCACAAACCTAGAAATTCTCTGGAAACGTTATCTTTATCATCGTTCAGGTGGACATTTATTAGAAAGTACGGTGATGCTATTACTCGTTTCTCCATTACTTACAGTTGCAGGTTTATATGATCCACCTTTTCGCATCAAAGCAGAAGAATCTGTACAAATAACAATAGCTGATAGCGAAGAAACCCTCCAGGGTCGAATAGATTTACTGGTATTACAAAACCGCCTATGGGTAATTGTTTTAGAATCCAAAAAAACCATGTTATCAGTGTGGTCAGCATTGCCACAAACCCTGACTTACTTAATGGCTAGTCCCAACACTGATTTACCTAACTTTGCAATGTTAACCAATGGCGACGATATTGTGTTTGTCAAACTAGAAAATCAACACTATGCCATATCACGAGTATTTGCCCCATTGTCTACCCAAAACGAATTAGAATCTGCCTGTCGAGTTCTGTGCAAAATTGCCGAAATAGTAAAATGATAAAAAAGTGTAAAATTAGGGAAAGAGGAAAAATACTATGCTAACCCAAACAGATTACGCCCTCTGGATTGAAGAGACAATTAATCTATTGAAAGAGCAAAATTATCATAGTGTTGACTGGGAAGACTTAATTGAGGAGATTGAAAGTTTGGGAAGGAGTCAAAAGCGAGAATTGCGAAATCGGCTCATCACAATGCTAGAACATTGTCTTAAACTTTGTTATTCAGACTACGTTCAAGACTATCGTGGTTGGACAGAAACAATTAAGCGTAGTCAGCGAGAATTAGAAGGCTTATTGGAAGACTCTCCCAGCTTAAGACCGTATTGGGATGAAATATTTATAGAATGTTATATCAGCGCATTAACGATTCTGCGAGAGAACTCTGATTATCAATCTTTTTCTTTTCCCGATGATTGCCCTTTTCCTCAAGAAATAGATCAAATTTTGCAACAAACTTCTTGGCGGAAGTAGTCAGTGTAATTGCTTGGCGAGGTCTCCGCAAAATTGCTGAAATAGTAAAATGATTAAAAAAAGCTCAGTAATACCTTCACAACTTGCGCTTTTCCTGTCAACGTAGCAAACCACGAATCACGTTATGATAGTGGATAGTCTGCTTGTAAATTATGATTGAGTGAATTATTCCGACTTCGCTAATGAACTTGACCTTGGGTCAATCTTCCCCTTTGAATTAGATCAATTCCAAAGAGAAGCGATCGCCTCCCTCAATGCTGACCGTTCAGTAGTTGTCTGTGCGCCCACAGGTTCAGGAAAGACCCTCATCGGGGAATATGCCATCTATCGCGCCTTATCTCGCGGGAAACGGGTATTTTACACCACTCCCTTGAAGGCGTTATCTAATCAAAAACTCCGAGACTTCCGCGAAAAATTTGGCTTTGATCAAGTTGGACTCCTCACCGGAGACGCTTCCATTCATAGGGATGCACCAATTTTGGTCATGACCACAGAAATTTTCCGCAATATGCTCTATGGCACGCCCATAGGTCAAATTGGCATCTCCTTAGCTGACGTTGAGGCTGTAGTGCTAGATGAGTGCCACTACATGAACGATCGCCAACGGGGTACAGTCTGGGAAGAATCCATCATCTACTGTCCCCGCAGTGTCCAACTTGTAGCCCTTTCTGCCACCGTTGCCAACAGTGATCAACTTACCAGTTGGTTAAATCATGTTCATGGGCCCACAGACCTGATTTACTCCGATTTTCGCCCCGTTCCCCTAGAATTTAACTTTTGTAATCCCAAAGGATTGTTTCCGTTATTAAATGAAACCAATACCAAAATTAATCCTCGCTTAGTCAAAAAGGCTAAAAAAGGATATTGGGAAAAAGGCAAAGCTGGTAGACCAGAACCGCCTGGTATTATTTATACCCTGAGCCAACTCCAAGAACGGGATATGCTTCCCGCCATTTACTTTATTTTCAGTCGTCGGGGCTGTGATAAAGCCGTTGAAGAAGTTGGTGATTTATGGTTAGTTAATAATGATGAGTCCCAAATCCTCCGCCAACAAATTGACGAATTTTTACGCCGTAACCCCGATGCTGGCAGGGCTGGACAAGTTGCCCCACTGTATCGAGGTATAGCTGCCCATCATGCCGGCATCTTACCAGCTTGGAAAGGATTCGTCGAAGAACTGTTTCAGCAGGGATTAATTAAAGTAGTATTCGCCACAGAAACCTTAGCAGCGGGAATTAATATGCCTGCTCGGACAACAGTTATTTCTACTTTGTCTAAGCGCACTGATAACGGACACCGCTTACTCAATGCTTCGGAATTCTTGCAAATGGCAGGGCGGGCTGGTCGTCGAGGGATGGATATGCAAGGTTATGTAGTAACATTACAAACCCCCTTTGAAGGTGCAAAAGAAGCATCCTATTTAGCTACATCTAAGGCTGATCCCTTAGTTAGTCAGTTTACACCCAGTTACGGCATGGTCTTGAACCTGCTGCAAACCCACACCATAGAAAAAGCCAGAGAACTGATAGAACGCAGTTTTGGACAATATATGTCCAATTTGCACCTCCAACCAGATTTTGAAGAACTGGGACAATTTCAAAGCGAATTATCGCAAATTCAATCACAACTGGCGGCAATTGATGAAAGTGAATTGATGCAATACGAAAAACTGCGTCAACGCTTGAAAGTAGAACGCCAAATTTTCAAAACCTTGCAAGAACAGGCACAGGAAGATAGACAGGCACAACTGGCAATGATGCTAGATTTTGCCATATCTGGAACTATGTTGAGTCTCA
This sequence comes from Aphanizomenon sp. UHCC 0183, assembly GCF_009712065.1. Lineage (NCBI taxonomy): Bacteria > Bacillati > Cyanobacteriota > Cyanophyceae > Nostocales > Aphanizomenonaceae > Aphanizomenon > Aphanizomenon sp. UHCC 0183. The sequence goes on from NZ_VILC01000067.1 coordinate 10,631, forward strand.
ACGACAGAAACGCCATGTCACCCCTACCCATAACAGTAGTACTGGTTGACAAAGCCGTGAGTGTGGTGGGTGAGACATCTTACTTTGTTTGCTTGGGGCAAAATAACCGTTGGTATGTGGCAACTTCAGCAGATATATTAGATATGTATGCAGAAATGCCACGAGTAGAAGTTCCATCTGAGCTAATACCACCTTCAGAATTGAGCTTGAAACGAGGACAATCAATTCGTGGTGATGAAAGCACCATTGCGATCGCTCAAAGCATACCCAATCCTGAAGAATTTAACCATCTACCCACAGAAGTAAGAGAACAACTCAGTCGCCTAACTGCTGTCCAAGAACAGTTAGAAAACCATCCCATTTATAAATCGGGTAACATTGCCAAAATATTCAAAAATCGAGCGCGTTGTGTCGAATTAGAGGCAGAAATTGAACACCTACAAGAACAGGTATCACTACAGTCTCAAAGATATTGGGAAGAGTTTCTCTGTTTAATTGAAATTTTGCAATTCTTTGAATGTTTGGATAACTTAGTTCCCACAAAATTAGGAGAAATTGCGGCAGCCATTCGCGGTGAAAATGAATTGTGGTTAGGTTTAGTTCTAGCCAGTGGAGAATTAGATAATATTGGTCCCCATAACCTAGCAGCAGTAATAGCCGCTTTGGTGACAGAAAGCCCCCGCCCAGATACTAGGGTTGATTTCAACCTGTCTACAGAAGCAGATGCAGCCTGGTTAACATTACAACCGATTCGCCGTTCTGTGTTAAAGGTACAGTATCGTCATGGGGTGGCCTTACCTGTAGGTTTAGAAACTCGTTTTATCAGCTTGATTTCCTTGGTGGAACAATGGGCGCTAGGGGTAGAGTGGAAAGCATTATGTGAGAAAACCACTTTAGATGAAGGGGACGTAGTGCGAATTTTACGCCGCACTCTGGATTTATTATCCCAGATTCCTCATGTTCCTAATTTACCAGATGTGTTGCGGCGCAATGCTCAACGGGCGATGCAGTTAATTGATAGATTCCCTGTGAATGAAACAATGGAGTAATTAGGGTTTATATAACTTATATTTGCAGTCAGATCCCCGACTTCTCTAAGAAGTCGGGGACCTCAAACCCTTACGGTTTAAAAATCAAAGATGAAACTTTTACCTTTTCTAATTGCTTGTAAGGCTTTGATTTGATGGGAGTAAAGTTGGGTGATTCCTAATGATTGTAGGGCTTTGATTAGTTGTTTTGGTAGGTCTTTGGAGATGGTTTTGAGGTTAGGTTCGGTGGCGGGAATTGTTTGTTGATAGAGTATTTCTTCTGCTAGAAATTCGGTGATTTCTGTTGGTTCTGGGGGATGATTATTTGAGGGGGAATTTTCGGGAATGGGTGTGGTAGGTGGTGTCCACAGGCTTTGTAGTAATAAGCTGTAATTGGGCGTGTTCATGGTGGTGTTTTTTGAACTTTGCCCTCATAAATCCCCCATTGGGGGAAGATATTAAGTTGACAGAAGTAAACTCTGAATTTACAAAGTTATTTTTGATAAATGCTATAGTAATTTACTAGAAAATTATCATCTGGCAAAGATTTTCCTCTCTGAAGGATGTTTGTAATGGGGTTGATTAATTGTTGGACATAAATAGTCAAAGGAATTATCAGTATGTTCTAGTTGCATATTCCGGGGTGCATTTAAAGCAATGACAGCATCTCCAATTTTTTCACAACGGTTGCAGTCACAGGCTGTTGCTCCTTGAGCTAATATTTCTTTTAAATTATTGGCAATATTAATAAATCCTCTAGTATTTGAGTTTTTGGGTAGTTGAGCAGCAATTTGAATTAATTGCTCAATTTCTGCACGGTATTGTACTAAGAGAACTTGGTCAATCTGACAGTTGCTGCGACAATTTTCTACATCTCCAAATTCATCAGCAAACTGTTTTAAGCCAGCAGCCAGATTTTGTAAGTCAAGGGTAAGCGGTACAAGGGCGCGGGTACAGGTGGTAGAATCTGTATTGGTATTAGGTTCTTCCGTACCTGTTATGCCAAATATGAGTTTATTTACCCCACAACCCATATAAATAAAGGATTTTATTGTTTTTGATACCAAATTTGTCAAAATAACCAATAAATTAATGTAAAATCCTTATATAACAAGGATCTTGGGATTTAAAAAAAATAATTTAGCATAACAAGTACCGAAGAGCCTGGTATTATTAAACTTTTTTCTGAGTAGAAGTTCAAAACGTTTGATATAAATTCCTAAAATAGAGATAGCTTTTTCTTTATCTTGGGGACTACTAAAGTTGAGTTGGTGGGTGCTAAAAAGTTGGGGAATAAGTTGTAAAATAGCTTTAAGTTCGCTGGTTTTAAATCTATTACTCCACAGTGCAATAGCATCGCCAATATTATTTATAGTTTCTAGGCGCAGCACAAAGTAGAAGGAAATAAGATTAATCAGATAACTGCGCCTCATCTCCATCTGCACGTAATTAGAAATATAAAGCGTTTGGTCAGTAAGTTGAGATTCAAAATACTGCTTATAGACTTGCGTACCTAGTAGCAAAGAACGTAAAACTGAGGTATCTAGAAAGTGTTGAGGAATAGATTTATCATCCATTTGCTATTATTCCTCGTCTTCATGTATATCCAGGCTTTCATCAAGTTTGACTCCAAATGGTATGGTATCAAAGCCTAAGTTTTCTAGGGTTAAAATTGCTGCTTCAACTGATGAATTGTTGATTGTTTCTTGATTGACTAGGGATGTAAGTAATTCACAAACTCCTTGATATTGACTGGCATTATAGTCAATCCAACGATTAGAATATGCAAGTGCATCATGTAATGCCATTACCACTTCTGTATAAGGATCAAATGGTAATTTATCGCGTATAGTACGCATGGTACGCAGTAGGTTATCTGCATAGACAGATGCTATTGGTTCTCCAGAACAAGAGGCGAGCTTTTGTAAATCTACTAAGATAGTCTTGGTAAGTTCTAATCCTGAAACTTCTAAGACATTCTGCTTAATGTTCATTATTTTTATTCAATAATTTTTGAGGTTTTCAATTAACTATTGCTTTCTATTTTAATACATATTTATCTCTGCTGTAGTTGGGGGTGTTCATGGTGGTGTTTTTTAAACATTGCTCTTATAAATCCCCCAGTGAGGGAGTGTGATAATAAGTTAGGATCGGTCAATGATGCTCTAGTATCAAAAACAAGACAATGAATGTTACAGGACTTTACTACAAATTTCAATTGGTACTGATACTTTGTACAATAAAGCACTGTTTTACAAATTGATGTAAAATTAAATCTAGTGATATTTAAAAATTAAATTATAAAAGCCATGTATAATTGGAAACGCTTTTGGTGTATAAATACGGGAAATATCAGGCTTGACTATGGTGGATTTTTAGAAGATCCAGAATCAGAATATGGTCATAATCCTGATGTTGTACCATTTAATTCTATATCCCATATTCCTTGTTTAGTATTATTGGGTGAGCCAGGTATTGGTAAAACAACAGCAATTAATCAAGCATTTAGTGAACTAAAGACAGAATTGGAAACATCTGAAGATGATTGTTTATTTTTTAATCTAGGTGATTTTGACTCAAATCAAGATTTATTGAATGGAATATTTCAAAGCGATAAATTTATTAAATGGCTAAATGGCAATTATAAGTTACATCTTTTTTTAGATAGTTTAGATGAAGGTTTATTATCTGTCACAACGATTATTAGGTTTTTATGTAAGCATATAGATAATGTTCCTGTTGAACGCCTTTATTTTCGGATAACTTGCAGAACATCTGTATGGTTAGAAAGTATTTCTTTTGAACAAAAATTAAAAGAAAAATGGAAAGAAGATAATACAAAAATATATGAACTCGCTCCTTTACGTAGAGTAGATGTTATTGAAGTAGCGAAGGCAAAAAGCATAAATCATGAATTATTTATACAAGAAATTTTAGATAAAGAAGTTACCCCACTTGCTATTAATCCAATCACATTAAAGTTTTTAACAGATACTTACCTAAAAAATGGAAACTTTCCTGATTCCAAAAAAGAATTATACAAACAGGGTTTGCTTCAATTATGTACAGAGAATAATCAAGATCGTTTAGCAGAAGGATATCGAGGTAGTTTAAATGCTTATCAACGTTTGATTATAGCAGGTCGTATTGCATCCATTTTACTTTTAGCTAGAAAAACTGCTATATGGACAAGTACAGAAATGGTAGATATGCCTGACTCAGACATAGTTATCCTAGATTTATGTGTAGGTAAAGAAATCATCAATCAGCAAGAATTTCTAGTTAAAGACGATCATATCAGAAAAGAAGTTTTATCTATTACAGGATTATTTTCTTCTCGTGGTAGTAACAGAATGGGATTTGCTCATCAAACCTACGCTGAATTTTTGGCAGCATGGTATTTAACTGAGCGTAATTTACCTCTAGTTCAAGTAATGAGTTTAATTGTTTCTCAGGGAGATCCAGAATCTAAATTGATTCCTCAACTTCATGAAACTGCTGCTTGGTTAGCAAGTATGAGAATGGATATTCTAGAAGAAATTATCAAAACAGATCCAGATGTACTTTTAAGAAGTGATATCTCTACAAATGTAGACATTCAAGAGAAGATAGTTTCTAGTTTACTTAATCATTATGATCAGGGAAAACTAACAGGTCGAAATTTAAGAAGCGTTTTCCAATACAAAAAACTTAAACATCCCAGATTACCTGAACAACTACGTCCGTATATTCAAGATTCTAGCAAGTCATTGGAAGTAAGAGATGAAGCAATAGATATTGCTAAAGATTGTGACGTACACGAACTTGGAGAAGATTTAGCAACTTTAGCATTAGATTCATCCCAATCTATACATTTAAGAGTTAATGCCGCAAACGCTCTTTGTTCAATTGGTAATTCGGAGACGAAATTAAAATTAAAACCTTTAGCTATTGGTAATATTGAAAAAGATGAAGATGAAGATGATCAACTTAAAGGATATAGTTTAGAGGCAGTTTGGCCAGAACACTTAACAGCAGAAGAATTATTTAACGCTATTACTCCACCTAAGAGAAGAAATTTTTTTGGTGGATATCAGAGTTTTCTTAATAATAAACTTGCATCAAAACTTCAACCCAGTGATTTATTATTAGCTCTGCAATGGTTAGAAAAACAAGGTTTAAGAGTATCTGGTAATTCCTTTGAAAAAATTGGCAATGAAATTTTATTGAAAGCTTGGGAAAATATTGATATCCCTGGAATTGCAAAAGCTTTTTCAAAAATAGCTCTCATACAATGGCAAGAATACCAAAAGTTAATTACTCAAAGAGATTATAGTCAATATGACTTTCAATCTGAACTTTTACAAGATGATAATAAAAGACGTATTTTACTTGAAAATTTAGTTTTAGAAATTAGTGAACAAAACAAAGATTCAGATATTATTCACCCGCTAACTGACTTCACAGAACAAGTGATTTTAAGTCAGGATTTATTCTGGATGTTGGATAAGTTGCAAAATACAGAATCTCAGGAAGTACAGAAAATTTGGGTACAACTAATTGAATGGAGTTTTAACCGTCAAGATGCAAAACAGATAGATGCTGTTATAACTGCAACTCAAGCTAATCATATATTACGTGATCATTTTACTGCTTATTTTGAAGCTATTGAGTTAAATTCATCGCAAGCTGACAAGATGAAGGCAAATTATCAGAGGATGGAAAGTTTGCAAAAAGGGACAAAAGAAGAATTACCATTAAAACAAACACCACAAGAAAGAGTTATTTTATGTTTGGAAAATTTAGAAAACACAGATAGATTAGATTGGTGGTTTCAATTAAACCTAGAAATGACTTTATCACCACAAAGTAAATACTATGGAAATGAATTAGAACATGATTTAACTGAACTTCCAGGTTGGAAAGAAGCAGATCAAACAATTAAACAAAGAATTATTAATGGTGCTAAGAAATATATTTTAGAACAAAAAGAAATTGATTACACATGGATAGGTACAGACAATTTTAATATATTAGCATTAGCAGGTTGTAAAGCAATTTATTTACTACTTAAAGAATCACCGAAGAGTTTAGATATCTTGACAGATGAAATATGGCAAAAGTGGACATCAGTTATCATAAGCTATCCGAATGTAGGTAGAGTGGATAATTATTATTATGATTTGGTGGGAATAGCATATAAAAAAGCTCCAAATAAAACTATTGAAACTCTACTCATATTAATTAATAAAGAGAATCAAAAATATAATGATGTTTTTACTATTGATAAATTTTCCAAATGCTGGGATGAATATTTTAAATCTCTAATTTTAACAGAAATTAATAATAATCAATCACTCAAACCAAATACCATTCAAAAATTACTAAGAGAACTTTTAAAATATGGATATCAACCAGCTAAAGAATTTGCTAAGAGTTTAATTTCAAATCCATTACCTATAGAACAAGAAGAATATCAAAAAATTGTATTAGCTACTGTAATTTTAATTGAAAATGCTGATTCTGATGATTGGTTATTAATTTGGTCAATAATTCAACAGGATACAAAATTTGGTCATAAGGTTTTTGAAGCAATTGCTAATCGTCACTCATTTGGTATTAACTTAAATATCACTGAAGTACAACTAGCAGATTTATATATTTGGATGATTCAGCAATATCCACCTAATGAAGATCCTGTTTATGAAGGTGTTCATCAGATAACAAATAGAGAACAAGTAAGTGATTTTAGAAACAGTATTTTAACTCAACTCAAGGAAAGAGGAACATCTCGCTCTTGCTTAGAAATTCAACGAATTAGTAAGGAATTACCTGAATTAACATGGATGAACAGAGTATTAGTAGAAGCTCAAATTATCAGAAGACGTAAAGAATGGAATCCTCCTACACCATCTGAAATTTTTGAACTTATTAGCAATACAGAAAAACGTTTTGTTCAAGATGGTAATGAACTTCTAAATGTCCTCATTGAAACCTTGAAAAAATTGGACATAGAACTGCAAGATCAAAATCCATCAGTGATTGATTTATGGAATGAGATTCCCTGGCAAAAGGTTCAAAACTTAGCCAAATCTCTTTTCGAGAAATTACAAGAGGAAAATGTTATTGTTCAACCTGCAACAATAAAAGATTTGATTCAAGTTCATCATAAAAAAATTAAAGGTACTACTTATATCCCAAAAGATGAAAATAGCCTATCTGATTACGTAGCAAGGTATTTAAAAAATAATCTTAAAAATAGAGGGATTATTCTGAATAGGGAAGTAGAAATAAGACCGTTGCAAGGAGGAGGTAAAGGAGAAAGAACAGATATTCAAGTAGATGCTGTGATTAAAAAAGCAAATGGAGAAACATTAGATCAAATCACAGTTATTATTGAAGTCAAAGGTAGTTGGAATAAGGATTTAGATACTTCAATGGAAAAACAACTGGTTAACCGCTATTTAAAAGATAATACTTGCCAACATGGTATTTACTTAGTTGGTTGTTTTTATTGTGAACAGTGGGATAAAAGTGATTATAGAAAAGGAAAATCACTGAAAATTAGTATTGATAAAGCAAGAGAAAAATTTGAACAACAAGCTGAACAATTATCACAATCAGGTGTTAAAGTTAAATCTTTTGTACTCAATACAGCACTTAGATAGCTAGTTTTTGAATTTTAGACCGACATCAAACATCCAATCCAAAATCAAAAATTCTCCCTCAACTTCCTCCTAATTAAACCACCTAAAACAACCTACAAACACCAAGAATCACCACCAACAAATCCCTACCATCAGCACCCCTCTTCATTTTGTAGACCTTTAGTTGCTTATCTACATTAGTAGCCACAAACACCAAAGGACAAGGTATTGTTGATGAAAGCGATTTTAATTTGTGTTGAGCGCAGATGAGGTAATAAAAAATGATTGCTGTAAACAGTAAACCAAAAAGTTTTTCCCAAAGAGCGATTTTTACGGAATGCTAACGCTATTGCTACAGACGAAGCAGGCATCAACAACAAAATACGATAGACATTTATGTGATATAAAATACTAAATACATAAGAAATAGTTATAGTAATTTGCACTGGGTCAAAATATGAAATGATGAATGTAGTGTGTAGCATATTGGTTGAAAAAATTGACTGTTTCATCTCTAACAAAAGCCACGCAGGGCGAATCTACAGAAGAACTCGTTTTAACCGACTCAGAAACCCAAGACGCAAGTTATTCAGTGTTTAGTAGAAAATTTTTCGATTGAAACGCAAGGAGCCTGTGACCAACAAACTTTATTCGAGATTCTGGTTAAAGCAGCCAGCACTGGAGACAGTATTGAAAACACAGCTAAATTGTTAAAAAATATTCCGACAGCTAATGATATTAGATATCATCTCAATAAAATTAATAATTTTGAGGAATTAGAAGCGCAAATAAATCAAGCATTAAAAAGTCGAATTCCTTTAGGATTAAAAAAGGGGTGTTTAAAAATAGCGATTGATTTAAATTTAATTTGTTATTATGGTAAACCAACACCGTCAGAATTACCCTACATATATCGAAGTGAAGCTAAATCTGGTACTAATTCATTTTACGCCTATGCCACTTTATACGTTATTAGTAATAATAAGCGTGTAACTCTGGCAATAAGAGGTGTTCGCCAATTAGATACTAGTGTGGCTTTAATTACTTATTTATTAGCAGAACTTGAACCCCTCAAAATAAATGTAAAAAAACTCTACTTGGATAGAGGATTTTTTAATACTCCTGTAATTAGATGGTTACAGGCATTAGATATCCCCTTTCTTATGCCTGCTATCAAGACTGGAAAAAAAGGAGGAATCAAACAATTTCTCAAGGGTAAAAAAAGTTATAAAACTACCTATACCATTACAAGAGACAAAGATGATTTCGTCACATTTGATTTATGGATTGTCTGTAAATATAGAAAGGGAAAGCATAAAAAGCATGGAGTTCAATACTTTGTTTATGTTGCTTATAAGGTCAAAACAAATTTAAATTATATCTATCAAGATTATCGAAAAAGATTTGGCATTGAAACTAGTTATCGTCTGAAAAATATTTGTCGAATTAAGACGAATAACAAAAATCCAGTTTTGAGATTACTATTCATTGGAATATCCTTTCTTCTAGTTAATATCTGGGTGAATCTACTATGGCTCAAAATCAGCCGTAAAAGGAAGGGTAGTCGATTAATTTATCGCACACTTTTCACACTCAAACAGATGTTAGCTTTTTTATCTCAAGCCCTACAGAGGAAATATCAAGTCGTTGAAAGCATTTATATTCCATCCGGTTAGCGTCAAGAAATTATTACCCAGCCAATCATAAGTAATTGTTATCTATATGATATCTACTGGTTAGAACACTGGGAATTAAAAAGTATTTTATATTACTGATTGTTTGATGATAGCATCAGTGTTTTATAGGAATCGCTTTTTGGGAAAAACTTTTTGGTTTACTGGTAAAAGATAAGTTTCCTAAATTAACACCCGAAGAATATTTTGTCTGGGAAGAACAACAACTGCTTCGCCATGAGTATCTTAATGGTGAAATTTACGCTATGAGTGGGGGGACTCAAAATCATGGACGGATTGCTAGTAATATTATTTTCATTGTTAAAGGTCATTTACGGGGTAGTGGTTGTCAGGTTGGTAATTTCGATTGTCGTGTAAATATTGTGGAAACAAAAGATTATGTTTATCCTGATGTGAGCGTTACTTGCGACGAGAGAGATAGGACTGCAATCCAAGCCATTCAATATCCCTGTCTAATTGTTGAGGTTTTATCTCCCAGTACAGCCAGTTATGACCGAGGGGATAAATTTAGATTGTATCGTCGTAATCCTAGTTTGCAAGATTATGTTCTGGTTGATGCTGAGAAAATAGCGATTGATTTATACCGCAAAAATGATCGCGGTAATTGGGAAATTTTTAATTATCAGGTGGGGGATAATATCGAACTACGAAGTATTGATTTAAGTTTTCCCATTGAGTCGGTTTATGAGGATATTGCTTTTGAGGAATTAGGATAAATTGTTTTGAAACTCGTTCCTGACTGGGCGCAGACCCTGCGCCCCTACCTCCTGAATCTGTGACTTTTATCTCACAGAAAATGCCTCGCTAAAACGTCGAGTAATGGGTTCAATAATGAATGTTAAAACTGACTTTTTGCGAGTGACTATTTCGGCATTAGCCGCCATTCCTGGATTGAATTCTACGTCTTGTCCGCGGACATTTAAAGAATGTTTACTTAATTTAATTCTGGTGGGAAAAACCAAACCTAAGTCTTTATCAATTGTGGCATTAGGACTAATTTGTAATACTTCACCGTCAACTACACCAAATTCTTGAAACGGGAAAGTGGCGATTTTGACCTTTGCTTTCATTCCCTGATTAATAAAACCAATATCACGGTTAATAACTTTTACTTCTAAGAGCATTTCTTCCCCTTCTGGTAAAATTGATAGTAGTTCTTCTCCAGATTGGACTGGACCTTTGGTAGCTTTAATTTTGTAAATTGTGCCAGCAACGGGGGCTTTAATAGTTTCTCCGTCTTTTTGTTGTTTGGCTTGTTCTAATTGACCGGCAACGGTAGCTAATTCTTCTTTGCGTTTATTGATTTGGGTGAGAATTTCACTTTGACGTTCTGAGGTTAACCGGATGTTTTGATTTCGGGCTGTTTGATAAGCCTGTTCTGCTTGATTTATTTCTTGAAATTGGGCAGCAACGTCTTTTTCTAAAGAGGCAATTTTATCTTTTGCTTCTGTTAAGTTATTTTGATTTTTGGTAACTTCATCGGCATTTCTGATAATATCTGCATTGGCACGATTTAATCTTTCTTTAGCATCTAAATAATCAACTCTAGTTAAAGCACCTGGTTCAACTAAGGTACGAAGATTTTCTTCCCGTTGTTTAGCAATAGATAAATTATTATCTAACATAGAACGTAGACTTTTGACATTTTCTAAGTTTTTTTGCACATTGGTAAAACTGACTTTAGCATTGGCTAAATTTTCTTGTAAGCGACTCAAACGGACTTTGGCTTGATTGAGAATTGATTGTTGACGTTTGGCTTCTGCTGCTGCTGCTGCTTGTTTGGCTTTATAGTCTAATAACCGCGAGTTTAAAAGTTCATCTTGCAGGATTGTTCCCGCAATTTTACCTCCAGCACGTTCAGCTTGTAATCGTTGTAAATCATCTTCAATTAATTTACTAGATTTTGCTAGACGGTTGACATCTGTTTGCTGAAAATTGGGATCACGTTGAATGAGAATTTGATCTTTGGTGACGCGATCGCCTTCTTTCACTTTCACTGCTAAAATAGAACCATTACCCAAAGCTGTCACCGGTCTAACTTGGGTAGAAGCAATTAATTCTCCTGTTGCTGTGGCGACTTCATCAATTTCTGAAAAATGCGCCCAGGAAATTGTTCCAAAGATGATGAAACTAATTGTTCCTGCTAATAATCTTGTATAAAGCGGTGGTAGTTCCTGGACAGCTTTCCCCAATTCATAGGATAATTGTTCTTCTGGTTTTGCAAATCTTTCTTTTGTTTGACGCGCTTGTACAGCATTTGCAGCTAGGGAAAATTTCATAATTTGTCAGTTTTGTTAGTTGTTTTTTTATTGATTGATGCCAATTTTACCTCAGCCTTATCAAACTAACTTCTTCAGGTGAAAAGGCTTAATGTGGTAATTTTGTGAAGCTACATTAAGAATTGGTGTGGGCAATAACTAAATGTTTAATAGTAATCTATGCCAATATAAAATATTGTTATGTAAGTCACTGAACATATCCAGATCCCCGACTTCTTAAAGAAGTCGGGGATCTATATTAATTATTCTGGTTATTTTGATAACATGATTGTTTTTAGGAAAATTATCTGTATTTATTCCTACAGTTAGAAGCAAATTTCTCTACAATATACGTTAATAAGCTAGTAGCTTACTAGATAGGAACGTAAAAAATTAACTCTATGATTTACCATAGCAATGCGATCGCATCTCGTAAAGAGGGAAAATTTTCAGGTGTGTGTGGGCTTGATTTGTATTACCAAAGTTGGCATCCTGGCCGTGAAATCAAGGGAATCTTAGTCATAGTCCATGGACTCGGAGGACATAGCGGACTTTACAAGACGATAGTTGACCATTTGTTACCAAAAGAATATGCTATCTATGGCTGTGATTTACGTGGTCACGGGCGTTCATCTGGTCAAAGAGGTTACATTAATACCTGGGCTGAATTTCGTGATGACTTACAAACTTTCCTCAATTTAATTCGACAACAACAACCAGGATGCCCAATTTTTCTATTAGGACATAGCATGGGGGGAGTAATTGCCTTAGATTATACTCTTCGTTATGTGCAAGATAAATCTGCGTTGTCAGGTGTGATTGCTTTTGCACCCAGCATTGGTCAAGTAGGAGTACCCCTGAGTCGCGTCGTTTTAGGTAAATTACTCTCCCAGGTGTGGCCTCGTTTTTCCTTAAATATTGGCTTGGATGTCCGCGCAGGTTCACGAGATCAGAAAATCTTAGATTCCTATACTCAAGATAAATTACGCCATACTCTCGCTACTGCTAGGTTATCTACGGAGTTTTTTGCCACAGTAGATTGGATTCATAATCATGCGAAAAAATGGCAAGTACCATTGTTAATTTTACATGGTGGTGCGGATAGAATTGCCTTGCCAGCAGGAAGTGAAATATTTTATCAAAATGTTATCTATCCAGATAAATTAAGAATTGAATATCCTGGAGGTTATCATGATTTACACTACGATATTAATTATCTTCAAGTAATCACTGATTTAGTTAATTGGATGGATCAACATTTACCTGCTACGGTAGTTCCATTAGAATCAACTATACTAAACACGGGTGAGATTTAAACTTTTGCCAAATGACAAATAACCCAGATGTGTAGGGGTAAAGCAAAAGCTTAATGGTGTCAACTTAAGCTACAGATGTCTTATTTGTTGGCTTCCACACCCACCCAGAAATGAATTTCCGGGCTAATAACGAAAGTAAACTAAAGTTTACTCAAAAATTTCCGGGTTAAGTAGTCGGACAAAATTAAATTCACTCGTTGAGAGAGGGAACTCTTAACTCTTACAGCAAATTGTCATCAAACCTGGAACAAGAACCCCACCCCCAACCCCCTCATCGCTTGCGGGGAGGGGGCTAAGATGTACCTCATAAGATTGGAAATCGCTGTAACTGGGAACAGAAAAATCAATTGTGCAATTAATTCTGTCCCATTACTTATTTAGTCATCTTCAGATGACTTCTGCTATTAGACTGGGAATTCATTCCCAGGCGGGCTACAGGTTTTACGTTAAGTTGACACCAATGAGCAGTGCTTTACCCCTACACATCTGGGTTCTTTGACAGTCTCACTGACTTGGCTATGAGCTATCTTGTCTCTACCCCTATTTGATTTTAACCAAAAATTTAACTAGAGGACCCCACCAATGAAAGTGCTTTTACTTTACCCCCGCTTTCCCAAAACCTTTTGGTCTTACGACGAATTTATGAAAATGGCGGGACTTAAAGCATTTATTCCGCCACTGGGTATTCTGACCGTTGCGGCTATGCTACCAACAGACTGGGAAGTTCGGTTTTATGACCGCAATGTTAATCAAGAAACTGATACCGATTGGCAATGGTGCGACATTGTGATTCTTTCTGCCATGCTTGCACAGAAAGAAGACTTTCTCGCCCAAATTCACAAAGCAGCGCAGATGGGGAAAAAAGTAGCTGTGGGTGGTCCTTATCCAACCTCAGTCCCAGAACCAGCCAAAACAGCAGGAGCTAACTACTTAATTTTAGATGAAGGAGAGATTACAGTTCCCCAATTTTTAGAAGCGATCGCCAAAGGTGAAGAACAAGGAATCTTTCGCGCCCTAGAAAAACCAGATGTCACCCAAAGCCCTATCCCTCGCTTTGATTTACTCAAGCGAGATGATTACTTAATGATGGCAATCCAGTTTTCTCGCGGTTGTCCTTTTGAATGCGAATTCTGCGACATCATCAATTTATATGGTCGCAAATCACGGACCAAAGAACCAAGTCAAACCCTAGCAGAATTTCAAACCCTCTATGACTTAGGTTGGCGGGGATCTCTGTTTATAGTGGACGATAACTTTATTGGCAATAAGCGCAATGTAAAACGCCTCTTACAAGAATTAATTCCGTGGATGCAGGAACGCAATTATCCCTTCACCTTCCTGACTGAAGCTTCCGTCAACCTAGCAGAAGATACTGAGCTATTGGAATTAATGGCTAAAGCTGGTTTCTACGCAGTCTTTCTGGGTATTGAAACACCAGATCAAGACAGCCTGCAAGTCACTCGCAAGTTTCAAAATACCCGCAATCCCCTACTAGAAGCCTGTCGTACCATCAATCAAGCCGGGTTACTGATTTATGCAGGATTTATCATTGGTTTTGATGGAGAAAAAACTGGTGCTGGTGAGCGAATTCAAGCTTTTATCGAAGAAACAGGCATTCCTCAACCAATGCTAGGTATACTACAAGCCATTCCCAATACTGCCCTCTGGGAAAGACTAAAAAAAGAGGAGCGATTATTAGAAGGATTTGGAGGTACGGAGGTGGGAGATCAGAATTCCTTAATGAATTTTGTTCCTAGCCGTCCGATGGTTGAAGTTGCTAAAGAATATTTAGAGGCAATTTGGAGAATGTACGAACCCAAAAACTATCTCCGCCGTTGCTTTGAACAGTGCCTTAAGATTACACCTAATCCCCAACTACAGCAGACAATGTATTTTCCTCCTGGCAAAGGACTGCGACTAGTTGCAAACTTGTTCTGGCGGCAAGGCTGGCAACGGCAGGAAATTCGGGGTCAATTTTGGCAACAGCTTTGGGCTATTCTCCGCACCAAGCCCCAATTCGTGAATATGTATTTGGGGTTATGTGCTGCTGGCGAGCATTTTTGGGAATATCGTCTTTTAGCTAGAGAACGTATTACCGAGCAGTTAGGATTTGATCCGCTAACTACGTCTACCCCTGAAAACCCATTAGGGGTACAGCCGACACTAGTTCCGTTGCATAGGAAGTTGTGACTTTAGGCATATCTTGACCAGAAAGTGGCGATCGCTATATCATTATACTCAAAACGGCTTGATTGTTTGATTCTAAACGTGGGGGTAAAGCAAAAGCTTATTGGTGTCAACTTAACGTAAAACATCTATCCCGCAAAGAACTCAAGTCATCTCATTCCCAGTCTCTGACTGGGAATGAATTCTAGAAGGCTCTGCCTTCAATGACATTAGAGGCAGAGCCTCATTAACTGCATTCCTAGTCAGAGACTAGGAACGAGATGTGGTAGGGATTTGAGCTTAAGTTGACACCAATGAAGCTCTTGCTTTACCCCTACACATCTGGGTTCTTTGTCATTTGGCAAAAGTTTAGATCTCACCCGTGTTTAGTATACCTATGGTTAATATCGTTAAAGCCCAATTTCGGTCATGTTGAGACGGTGAATCATGGGTTTTTTAATACAGGTGATGCTTACAGTGAATGATAACCGTTCAGAGTTGTAAATCTACTCCAATCCGATGAGCGCAAGCAAACCCAGAAAAAGCTACTGCATTCAAACCTTGTCCGGGGAATGTACTATCTCCTACACAATACAAATTAGGAATCACAGTGCGATTGAAAGGCATTCCCAATAACCCCCACAGCTTACGTTTAGGTATTGGTCCATAAGTACCATCTATCCGTCCTAAAAAGCGTCTGTGAGTACGTGGAGTCCCGATTTCCAAATAATCTAACCCAGCATCTAAACCAGGAAAAATTGCGGCTAATCTGTCAATAATTTGCCCTGCTGCTATTTCTTTTTTAGCCGTATACTCGCTTTCGGAAAGTCCCTGCCAATTACTAATCCAGTCAGGTGTAAAAGCATGAATAATATGATATCCTGGTGGCGCTAAATCCGGGTCAAGGAGGGTAGGAATAGAAACAAAAATTGTTCCTGTTGCTGTGGTCATTTCCTGCCAATCTGTTAATAAAATATGATGGCATTCTGTTCCTCCAGGTAAAACTGATGCTTTTACCCCTATATGCAAGCTTAAAAAACTGGGCGATTTTATATATCGTTGTTGCCAATTTTTTTCTTTAACTGGCATTTTTTCGGCTGGTAGTAGTTTTGTAAATGTGTCCCAGCGTGTGGCATTAGATACTATTTTTTTACCATAATAAACTTGACCATTTGCTAATTGTACACCTACAGCTTTTCCCTGTTTGGTGATGATTTTTGTCACTCGCGCTTGGTATTGAATTTCACCCCCAAATTGTGCTAAACCTGTTACCAATTTTTCGGCAATTTTCCCAACTCCTCCTTTAGGATAATTAACTCCTCCATAATGTCTATCAGAAAAAACCATGCCAGCATTAATCATTGGTGTCATGTTTGCTGGAACTACTGACCAGCAATAACACTCGATATCAATAAACTTTAATAACTGAGGATCTTGAATATATTTTCGGGCTACTTCTCCCACATTTAAGGGTAAATACTTGGCTAAACCTAGACAAGCTAAAGGATTTTTGAGAAATACCCGCAGGAGATATTTAGGTTCTTCTAATGATAATAATTCAATGTTATTCAGGCAATTAAAAACTTTTTGACATTCATCATAAAATCGCCTGATTCCCTTGGCTTCGTGGGGAAAATAAGCAATTAGATTTTGGAGAAATGTTTCATAATCTCGATCAATTTTTAAATCTAAACCATTGGGTAAATGATAGTGAATCTGGACAGAATCGGGAATGGTTTCCAGATTAACATTGACTGCATCTAAGGCACGGGTGAGTAAGTTGGTTGTTCCTTTATTTCCCATGCCAAAAATCATTGATGCACCGACATCAAATGTATATCCTTGGCTTTGAAAATAACCAGCACTACCACCGGGAATGAGATAACTTTCAAAAACTATAACTTTTGCACCTTTGGCTGCTAATTGGGTGGCTGTCACTAAACCACCAATACCAGAACCAATGATAATGACATCAAATAATTCAGAATCCATAATTTGCAATTTAACCCAAAAAATAGGGGAAAGTCCGCTGCTGACTAATTCCGCCTTGAGAATAATATATACTAAACATGGGTGAGATCTAAACTTTTGCCAAATGACAAAGAACCCAGATGTGTAGGGGTAAAGCAAGAGCTTCATTGGTGTCAACTTAATGTAAAACCTCTATCCCGCAAAGAACTCAAGTCATCTCATTCCCAGTCTCTGACTGGGAATGAATTCTAGAAGGCTCTGCCTTCAATAATATTAGAGGCAGACGGCGTGGTGTTAAGTAGTGAGACAAAATTAATTACATAATGTCACTGCGTAAGCGTGGCGTTAGCCATATGGAATGAAGTGAAATGAAGCAATCGCCAGGGTTGTGATTGCTTCCCTTCCCTCGCAATGACTGTAAATATTTTTGTCCAATTACTTAGCCATAATTCTGAATGGGCGCAGGCCCTGCGCCCCTACCTCCAGCTTTCTTGTTTTTCCTGATTCGGTGAATTCTGCTATGATGTTCCAGTAAAAAGACAATTATCCAGCCGCCCTTTTCTAGCTATGACGCAACAACTCCGTGTTTATGTTCCACCTCATCCTTTAATTCAGCACTGGTTGGGAGTTGCTCGTGATGTAGCTACGCCATCTGTATTATTTCGTTCTGCTATGACTGAGTTGGGTAGGTGGCTAACTTATGAGGCTGCTAGGGAGTGGTTGCCGACTCAAGAAACAATGGTGCAAACGCCTCTGACGACCTGTGCAGCCACTTTTATTAATCCTCAGATACCTATGGCTGTTGTGCCGATTTTGCGGGCTGGTTTAGGCTTGTTGGAGGGAGCGCAGGGTGTACTGCCTTTGGCATCAATTTACCATGTTGGCTTGGCGCGAAATGAAGAAACTCTAGAACCTACTTGTTATTTAAATAAATTACCCGAAAAATTCGCTCCCGAAACGCGGGTGTTAATTACTGAGCCGATGTTGGCTACTGGAGGCTCTATAATGGCAGTAATGGCGGAATTGACCCAAAGAGGTGTTGATCCGGCGTTAATTCGGATTATATCCGTAGTTGTTGCTCCCCCGGCATTGAAAAAGTTGGCTGCTGTCTATCCTGGCTTAATCGTTTACACCGCTACTATTGATGAAACGCTTGATGATCAAGGGTATATTGTACCAGGATTGGGGGATGCGGGCGATCGCATTTTTGGAACTTAAGCTAGGATGCCGCTAAGGCTGGAAAATAGCTAAAGTATTGTCAAAGTTGCTTATTTTCGAGAAGACGGTAAAAAATATGAGTCAGCAAGATGGTTTTGCTAGTGGTTTGTTACTGGGGTCATTGATTGGGGGTGTAGTTGGTGGTGTTTTAGGGGCGGTGATTACTTCGCGCTTAGATGCTAAGTTTGCAAATGAAGAGAATGAAGGGTTAACTGTTGGGGAAAATGATGGACAGACAGGGACTAAAAAGCGGCAAATGAGGGCTTCTGCTCATGAAAGTTTGGAAATAGAAGCAACCAGGCGATCGCTCGAAGATAAAATTGCCCAACTTAATGCCACAATTGATGATGTGCGGAAGCAATTAGGTAATGTCAACAGCAACTCATCCCAGGAAGTTAATGAGCATTCTTAAGGTTTCCCTTAGTTATATTGATTGGCTACACAATGCGCCGTGAGCTAAATTAAAATCAATCATGAATCTATGTTTGACATTTAATAGGAAAGTTACCCATCCATGAATTTACTAATTACAACTCTAGCTACCTTTGTCTCTCTTTACAGCTATTTGCTGATTATTCGAGTCTTGTTGACTTGGTTTCCCACTATTGAATGGTCTAATCAACCATTTGCAGCTTTAAGCCAAATTAGTGATCCCTACCTCAATCTATTTCGTTCCATAATTCCCCCCTTGGGTGGTATGGATTTCTCCCCTATCCTGGCATTTTTGGCATTGAACATAGTTGGTGGTATTTTAGATAGTTTAGCTCGCGCCACCTTGGTACAAGGGTTTTAAGCCCCAAATTACGATTTTCAATGTAAGGACGTTCCCAGGAACGTCTCTACAACTTTTATCTTCTCACTCGTCCACTAAATCCAGCAGCTTTAAATTGTTTAAGTTGCAATGGTACGGGCTGATTACTAGGGACAGTGATTCTAAATTCAAAATCACTAACTCCGGGAGGAACTTCGGCAATTAAACCCAGACGGGTGCGATTTTGTAAGGTTGAATCACCGTTGGCATCATATATGCGCCCAAAAATATCCGCATCATAAACAGTTTTGCGGGTGCTATTTTCTGCTTTACCTGTAACGATGAAGCAACTGGCAGAATTTGAACCGCTACTACCTACTATTCCACTGGACAGTTCTGATGGACATTCGTGATAGGAAATATCAGATAATTTAATCTGTGTTAATGCTAAGGCTGTGGGTGTCCATATCCAGGAAAGTAACCCCATTAGTCCTGCTATAAAAATTAACTGCATTGAGCGTAACCGCATAAAATACACCTTTGATTGGAAATTTACAAAAGTCGGCGTTGCTGTTGAAGAGTACAATTTTACCTCACGCAGAGGCGCAGAGTCTCTCCAGAGTAGAAATTTCAAATTATTGATTTTTGGTGTTTATCTAGTATTCTTAAACCTGCTTCTGGGTTTCCTGTGATAGCCATTGCTTTAAATCGGGTATAAGCATCAAATTTTGCTAAAGCTATATTAAAAATAATTGTTTGCATTGTTTTGCGTAAACGTTCATGAGGTTAAATAGGTGCATCTAATATACTCAAAACGGCTTGATTGTTTGATTCTAAACGTAGGGGTAAAGCATGAGCTAAACCCCTACACATCTGGGTTCTTTGTCATTTGGCAAAAGTTTAAATCTCACCCGTGTTTAGTATAATGATTTTGATGATACTTGAGAATTTTTTGAGATGGCAAACATCTTCTAGAAGCGATCGCTCTGGTAAAATGACAAAGTAAAGTTAGAATAGAGGAAATTATGGCTAAAGATTTTTACGGGGTATAGAATTTAAAATATATATGAGCAGCAAAACATTTAGATTAGAACTCAAAGAAGGTTTACTAATTATTCCTCCAGAAGTTAGGGAATATTTACGTCATTGTCCACAACAAACTGAAATTGCGTTAATGATTCAGTCTGCATTAAATATGAGTTTTCAGGATAGTGATTTTCCCCAAACAAGTCCAGAAGATTTTAAGATGAAGTGGTATAGTTGGTTTGAATAAGTTGATAATTTGGAAATTATATCTTCTGATTCTGAAGTAATAATCCTCTGAAAGTTAAAATTGTTGTTAATACTATCATTGAATTATTTAATGGTAATTTTGAAAAATTCCTAGAACAAAATACATTATTAGTCAGTAATTATATTAACAGCTTACTGGAACAGCAGTTAAACCCCCTCTCGGTTCTAGAATGGCAAATTATGTACTGTCTGTCCACTGACCAGCAATTAACAACTATTACTGATTTAGCACCAAATCAAAACATATTACCGACTGTTTCTAAATCCCAACTTTTACAAGCAATAGAAAGGCTATATTCACGCTGTTTAATAGAGAAAGAAGCGGGTAAGTACACTTTGCAACCTGTTCTCAGGGAGTATGTCATGGAACAATTTATTCATAAATTATAATTTGGGCGTTGCTGATAGCCTGCGTGGCGAAGCCATATCGAGGTATGAAATTTCCAAATTGAACCTTTAAAAATCTTACCTTTGCGTCTTTGCGCCTTTGCGTGAGACTAAAATTCATACCCTTAATCAGCAACGCCATAATTTGATTATATCGAAGCTTGAAAAATTTGATTTGCGGTGAGATTTAATTCGGGAAAAGTTTGGGAAATAATCCGTTCATGATCTCTAAACTTACTAATTTGATATTCTTCATCAACCAAATTGCAAACAGAGATTGTCGGTTGTTTAGGATTACCAATAAAATTTCTTCCACCTAAAGCTGCATAATCTACAATCCAATATTCAGGGATTCCCATTTCTTCATAATCAGCATATTTTAAATGATAATCATCACGCCAATTAGTTGATACAACTTCAATTACTAAAGGTATAGATGCACCATTACTGATGATAGATTGTTTTTTCCATAATTTTTCATTTACCAGATTTTCACGATTTAGCACTAACACATCTGGAAAATAACCAGAATCTTTACCTTCTGGTCTAACTATAACTTGGTTGGGAATACCATAGGGTAATCCCAGACGTTTAATTTCAAAGGGAATTTCTACACCTAAAAACCCTTTAACTTCTTCGTGATCACCTATTGGTTGTGCCATTTCAATGATATTTCCATTATGTAGTTCGTAACGTACCCCGGAATTTTCAGGTAGCTCAGTGACAAATTCTTCAAAGGTAGTAACTTTAGATAAAGTTTGAATCATGGCTGTTGAGTATTGCTGATAATAAAAATATTATAGCGGCATTGTCAAACCTCAACTCAGATTAAGAACTATTGGCGTTGCAACTAAAAGTTAAGCAGCAACGCCGATTTTTTTAGGTCGTATACTCAGCGTTAATTTTCACATAATCATAACTCAAGTCACAACCCCAAGCCTGTCCTGTGCCATGACCATTACCAACACCGACGGAAATTAACACTGTGTCTGATTGCAGATATTCACCATGAGCGGCTGCTTTTAAATATGCACTAGCCGCTGCTTTATCAAAAGGTAAAGGTTGACCATTTTCAAATAGTAAAATATCCCCTAATTTAATAGAGAGGTTTTCCTGTTCAAACCGGACTCCAGCCCGACCAGCAGCCGCCGCAATCCGTCCCCAATTGGGATCATGACCGAAAATGGCGGCTTTGACTAAAGATGACCCTGCAATGGTTTTGGCAATTTGACGGGCTGCTAATTCATCATGAGCGCCAGTGACTTGGACTTCTATTAAACAAGTTGCTCCTTCTCCATCACGAGCGATCGCTTTTGCTAAATGCTGACATACATAAGTTAACATGGCTTCTAGCTTCTGTGCCTCTGCTCCCATTTCGGTAATTGCTGGGGTGCGAGATTGACCGTTTGCTAAAGCAATTAAACAATCATTTGTACTTGTGTCACCATCAACGGTGATAGAATTGAAGCTTCTATCTGCTGCTCTGGTTAACATTTGTTGCCAAAGCGTAGAAGATACCGCTGCATCACAGGTAACAAAGGCTAACATTGTCGCCATGTTGGGGTGAATCATCCCTGAACCCTTCGCAATGCCACCAATTCGCACCGGACGGTCATGGATAATGGTTTCTAAGGCTATGGATTTTGTCACTAAATCTGTGGTGACTATTGCTCCTGCGGCTGCGTCTGAGCCTGTTTCTGATAGTTCTGCAACTACTTTGGGGATACCACCCCGCAATATATCCATTTTAATCCGTTGACCAATTACGCCGGTGGAAGCTAATAAAATGGATTCTGGGTTAATACCCAATTCTTTACCTAACAAGTCTGCACTTTCTTGAGCATCTTTAATCCCTTGTTCACCTGTTGCGGCGTTAGCTTGTCCCGCATTACAAAGAATGGCTCTCGCGCTATGTTTCCCTTGTAATACTTGACGACAGTAATCTACACAGGCTGCTTTAACTTGGCTAGTGGTGAATACACCAGCAGCGATCGCTTCCACATCTGATACAATTAAGGCTAAATCCGGTAATCCCGAAGCTTTTAGTCCCGCTGTAATTCCCGCTGCTTTATACCCCCGCGCTGCTGTTACACCACCAGTAATGATTTGCCAATCTGCCATAATTTTACTCACAATTATCTATATCGCGTTTGCTGCTCAATTACTTTCCGCCTCTGGTTTGATATCAGCGTCCAGTATTTATGTCTATAAGTGAGTTTATCTGTTGATGACAATCTTTTTCTAATCACGAAAATTAAACCTAAAACAAATAAAAGAGAGCCACTTGGATAGCTCTCTAAAATCATCAGGGTGCATTTACTTAGCACGTTATATGATTCTAGCACCAAGGGGTCAAACCCCCTATTTTTTATTTTCTGTTAATGCGTATTTTTTTTCCTTTACGCTCTTTGGGTAATTTGTGGTTGAAGTATTTTAACGAACCACAGAGGCACAGAGAACACGGAGGGAAGAAGGAAGAGAAGATTTTTTTCAGTTATATAAAGAAAGAGAGCCAATAAAAACTAGCTCTCCCAATAATCAAGTTGCGTCTTATTATCACATTATACCATTGTCGGGGTGAGGGGTATAG
Organism: Aphanizomenon sp. UHCC 0183; assembly: GCF_009712065.1. Classification (NCBI taxonomy): domain Bacteria; kingdom Bacillati; phylum Cyanobacteriota; class Cyanophyceae; order Nostocales; family Aphanizomenonaceae; genus Aphanizomenon; species Aphanizomenon sp. UHCC 0183. The sequence goes on from NZ_VILC01000067.1 coordinate 33,929, forward strand.
CCCTACGTTGGCTCGTTGAGTTTCTCTTCTACCAATTGATTGGTGAGTTTGGGTTCTGCGCGTTTATCGGTTTTTTTCAGGACTTGTCCCACGAAAAAGCCTTTGAGGTTGGTGTTACCTTTGCGGTATTTTTCGACTTGTTGAGCATTAGCGGCGATGATTTCATCAATTATCGGTTCAAGAATGGTACGATCTGAAATCAGTTCTTGACCAGCAAAGGCTTCTTCTGGGGAAACACCATTGAGTAAATCTGTGAGTTTTTCCTTAGCTTGAGCGTTGCTGATTTTCCCATTTTCAATGCGGGTAATCACATCAGCTAGGTTAACAGCAGTCAGTTTAATTTCGGAAATGGTGAGTTTTTGTTTGTTTAAGTACCCAGCGATATCTTGAGTAATCCAGTTAGCCGCAGATTTGGGATTTGCACCTTTAGAGATTGCACTTTCAAAATAGTCCGCAACTGGTTTATCCTCAGTTAAGACTCGCGCATCATAAGCCGAAAGTCCCAACTCATTTTCATAATAATGGCGTTTGCTTGCAGGTAGTTGGGGTAATTCACTTAACCAGGAGTCTAATTCTGTTTGGGTGACTTCAATGGGTGCTAAATCAGGTTCAGGAAAATAACGATAATCACTAGAACCTTCTTTCACTCGCATACTACTGGTACGTTGCGAACCTTCTTCCCAAAGCCGAGTTTCTTGAATAATCTTTTCTCCTGATTCAATGGCGGCGATTTGGCGTTCAATTTCATAATCAATCGCTTTTTGAATCGCACTGAAGGAGTTCATATTCTTAATTTCCACCTTAGTCCCAAATTGCTCTCGTCCCACCGGACGCACAGAAATATTCACATCACAACGCAGAGATCCTTCTTGCATATTCCCATCACTGACACCAAGATAGCGCACAATCCGCCGTAGTTCTTGGGCATATTCCGCCGCTTCTTGTCCTGTCCGTAAATCTGGTTCAGAAACAATTTCTACCAAGGGAATCCCCGCGCGGTTATAATCTACGAGAGAATAGGTAGAACCGGAAAGTCTTTCACTCCCAGCGTGGACGAGTTTCCCTGCATCCTCTTCCATGTGTAAACGGGTAATACCAATGCGTTTGCGACTGGGGTTTCCTGCATCATCTACCAATTCAATTTCTATCCAACCATATTCGGCTATGGGTAAATCATATTGAGAAATTTGGTAATTTTTGGGTAAATCAGGATAAAAATATTGTTTGCGGTCAAATTTACTATACCGAGCGATTTGACAATTTAACGCCAAACCCGTTTTCACGGCGTATTCGAGAACTTTGGCGTTAAGTACGGGTAAAACCCCTGGTAAACCCATACATACAGGATCAATGTTAGTATTGGGGTCAGCACCAAAGGCTGTGGAACTGTTGGAGAAAATCTTGGTATTGGTACTGAGTTGACAATGGGTTTCTAAGCCAATAATCGCTTCATATTCAGTTTTTACGGGTGTGGCTGTGGTCATATCCAAATTTTACAGTTTTTCTGATTTGGTACTATTTTAA
>NZ_VILC01000068.1:0-10960 GCF_009712065.1 Aphanizomenon sp. UHCC 0183
TTTCTCTAATCAAATATTTAATGGTCATTTCCTCATACTTTCGCTTGTCTTTCTATCCTAAGTTGACGGAGTTTTTCTGATAATGATGGGGGATTAAGGCGATCGCTCATCTTCGTTGGTTGTGAGGTATACATGATGCCTACGGAGAGCGATAGCGAAGCGCTCCGTAGGAATCGCACTCTTTACTGAAAAATCACTACAAATACTCAGTTTTACAATGATTGAATTTCATGTTGTAAAGCTCGAACTTGTTCAACAGATAGTTCAGTAACTTCAGCAATTTGCTCTAAATTCATACCGATTCGTAATAAATTTATAGCCAATTTTCTTGTTGTTTCAGCCTTGCCTCTGGCTTCACCTTTGGCTTCACCTTTGGCTTCACCTTCTTCGAGGATGTCTTGATAAATTACTGATTCGCGCATAATCTCACTCCTGAAAATTTTCTTGATTACATTTCTATTTAACACCAACCCGGCTAAAATACTGCTGGCAGCAGCTATATCCCTTTGTTGTTGTTGATCTTTAATTTTTTCGACTGCTTGTGCTACCTGGCTCAATACCATTGTAGGATCTTCTGTCTGACTTAGCACAGCAAATGGTAATAAACCGGGCGCGGTCATAAATTGTTCTGTTGGTTGTTCCCATAGACGGATTACTTCAAACTCATGGTAAGTTTTGTTTAATCTGAAACTATTCTCATGGACTAATTCAGAATCTGTTTTTCTCAAATAAATCACTACTTGACGCATCTCTTTGTCAGGAAAACGCCGATAACCTCTAACTCGATAATCTAACATCCTAAAGGGTATATTTTTATTACCATCGGTCTGAAATTCAATATGTAATATTAAGTTCTCTGATTGTAATAAAATTAACGAATCGGCACGAATTGGTTCGTTTGATAATTCTGTTGGACTCAGTTCTGTTAACTCGACTGGTGAACCTAGTAACCATGTGGCTAAGTCTGCTTGGAAGTTTTCGGCGAGATATTTACAGATGTTGTCATACATTGAATTTTACAACTTTAATAGTTTATTGATTAATACGAAATTATTCTCCTCACACCAACAGAGAATTTCAGGATCAAGTGTCCCTTTCTGTGGTATTCCTGTTTCTCCTACCACCTGAACAACAATATCAGGTTCTTTGAGTTTAATTTGTTTTGGATATAAAGGATTAATATTTTCATCAATCAAATATTTAATGGTCATTTCCTTATACTTTTGCTTGTCTTTCTATTCTCAGTTGACGAAGTTTTTCTGATACTGGTGGGGGATTAAGTCTCTGTTCTTCTCTCATTCTATGACCATGTTCTATCCAGTTCTTCATGTAATCGCTGATAGTTTCTTTGTTTTGCAAATAGTAAAGAATAGTGGCATAGACTTGTTCTAAAGAAAGTGATTGATATATTTGAGCAATCTCTTCTGTAGAACGTCCACAATCAATGTATTCATAAAGTATTGTCTCAATTCCTATTCTGGAGTTTTTTAGTCTAATATCTCCAGGAAAAAGGAAATTGAAATACTCAGTAATATCCTTCTTAGGAATAATTTGAGGAATAGTTTGGCTGTTCATAAATTTGAAACTATAATTTTCAAAGATTTGGGAATTAACACATTAGATTAATTATAACTCAACAGATTTTATTTATCGCCGAAACCAACCGCGTAACCAGCCCCAAAACCGCCGCAACCAACCCCAAAACCCACGCTGAGAAAGAACCTCAATTTTATCATGACAATCTTGCACATCAGCATCAAGTCCCATTGTCTGATACAGTTCCCGCGCATTGCGATAAGCCCCCAGTGCATCTTGTTCCCTATCCACTTTTTCTAAGGACAGACCTAAATTAAACGGCGTTGCTGAATTGGCGTATGATTTTTGGAGGTAGAGACGTTCCATGGAACGTCTCTACAAGAGTCTTGAACGTATGCAAAATTATTTTCATCCCTAAAATCAGCAACGCCAGATTTCTTAATTCCCTCTCAATCTCTGTTTCTGAACTTCCTAAACATACAGCCACCGCTGCCGCACTATCAACCGCATCACGTTAAAACTGAAAAATGCTACAATATATAAAATCCCTGAATATCATTTACATTTCTCTGGAGGAAATATTATGTTATCAACAGAACTTCAACAAGAATCAATGAAAACAAGAATTGAGAGAATTGTGACTATTTTAATGGAAGAACGTCCTTTATTTAAGGAAGAACTGAATGAGGAGGAAATGATTCAGCATTTATGCAACATATTTCAGAAAAATTTATCTATTGAGGAGTTTAATATTATGGAAGATCAAGACTTGAAAAAACGTTGTAGCAGTATTTTGTCTGTAGAAATGCTGTCAGGATTGTTAGATGATTTAACTCCTGAACAAATAGCTATTTTTGACGAAGCAGTTAAAAGGAAATAAAAAATGACTTATTTATTAGATACCAACATTGTTTCTTTTGCTATCAAAAATAATCTCATAATTAAGGAAAAATTAGAAGAATTACGTTCACAGGAAGAATTAATATCTATTAGTTGCATTACTTTCTTTGAAGTTAAAAGAGGTTTATTTGCAGTAAAAGCAATTAAACAACTAGAAAGATTTGATGATTTTTGCAAGGATTTTCAAATCATTTTCTTGGATGATTTAGCGATTTTAGAAAAAGCGTCAGAAATTCATGCAAATCTTAGATTAAGAGGATTACCAATCCAAACAGAGGATATTTTAATTGCTGCAACTGCTATTGTTAAAGGATTTATTCTAGTTTCTAATGATAGTGATTTATTGAGAGTTGAAGGATTAAGTTTAGAAAATTGGTTACAGGAATAAGTTTTGTGAGTATTTGATGAGAAGAACTCAATGCCAAGAAATAAATCCCCGACTTCTCTAAGTAGTCAAGGATTTGGGTTTTAAGTGTTTTTAGTTGAGCTACTTAATGCCAACCACAAATACTAGAGATTGACTGGCTGCTTATTTTTGTTGGGTTGGGAATCGCCACTATTGTTAACAGGTTGTGTTGCTAAAAAAGCCTCTTTACCTGTAATCAAGCGAGAGCGCCGATTCCGAGTAATATAATTCCATGCCCACTGAATTACTATTACTAGTTTAGTGTCAAACTCAATTAAGAAATAGATGTGAATTACTAGCCAAAATACCCAAGCAATGAAACCTGTGAGTTTGATGAAGCCTAAATCTACAACGGCTAAATTTTGCCCAATCATTGCCAAACTACCTACATCATTGTATTTAAATTCTGGCAAAGTCCGATCTTGCAGCCGTCGTTTGATGAGTTTACCTACATACTCTCCTTGTTGTTTAGCTACGGGGGCAACACCCGGTAAGGGTTTACCATTTTGATGGGAGAAATTAGCTAAGTCTCCAATTACGAAAATGTTTTTATAATCCTTGATAGTTAAGTCAGGTTCTACAATTACTCTGGCAGAGAAATCGCACTCTACATCTGTGCGTTCTGCGAGGATTTTCCCCAAAGCCGAACCTTGCACACCCGCTGCCCACAAGATAGTTTTTGAGGGAATTTCTGTCAATTCACCGTTTTGCTTGAAAGTAACAATGTCATTTTCAATATTTGTGACTCTGGTTTGAGTGTGAATAACCACACCCAATTTTTGTAAAGATTCTATTGCTACTTGCGATAATTCTGGGGCAATGTGTGGGAGAATGCGATCGCCCCCTTGTAATAGTAAAATTTTCGTTTCTGTGGTGTCAATGTTACGAAAATCTTCTTTGAGGGTTTGGTATGCCAACTCTGCGATCGCACCTGACAATTCTACACCAGTCGGACCTCCCCCCACAATCACAAAAGTTAACAAAGCCCGACGTTTTGCCGGATCACTTTCTTTTTCTGCGGCTTCAAATGCTGAAAATATCTGCCGACGCATTTCTATCGCATCTTCTACAGTTTTCAAACCAGGGGCAATTTCTTTCCAATTATCCTTACCAAAATAGGAATGATTAGCACCAGTGGCTAGAATTAATGTATCATAAGGTATGGATTCATCACCAAAAATAACTCGTTGCGCTTTAGGATTAATATCAGTTACTTCTCCTAACAACACCTTTGTATTTTTGCTTTTGCTGAATACAGATCGTAGTGGTGCGGAAATATCCGAAGGTGATAGCGTACCTGTGGCAACTTGATATAAAAGCGGCTGAAATAGGTGGAAATTACGTTTATCAATGAGAGTAACATTTACCTTCGCGTTCGCAAGAGCCTTGGCGGCATACAGTCCACCAAAGCCACCACCAACGATAACAATCTCATGTGGTGCATTCTTCTCATTGGGAACAACCATAAACAATATTTCCTTTTGTTAAGAGTCATGTAACCTTTCTTAACAAATATGTAACAATATTATAATATATTTTGCCGTCTATTTAGAACTCTTGAAAAAATACTAAAAGTAGTCAAAGTTACGAATAAATCATTATGAAAAAATATGAGGATAAATGCTGATATAATATTCATGTACATAATGAAATATCAAAATCGGCAAGTGTCAATGGTTAGTAGTCACTTTATTAAAAAATTCACCTATTGCCCATGATTTCTCTCTTAGAGGATGTTTTAAAAGTGGTATTCCGTAATTTTCATCACATTGCTACCCCCCTTTACAAGGAGAAAAACAATAAAAATCCAGTTCCCTCCCCTTTACAAGGGGAGGGTTAGGGTGGGGTAAAAAATATTTGATACATCAACCATAACTTTTCAAACACCCTCTTAGCAAATTCTAGTTTTTTCATCTAAAAATGTCTGAACAACAAACAATTAGTCCTTGGAAATATAAACCTTGGTGGTGTCAGCCTTGGTCAATTATCCTCACTGCTGTCACATTAATTGGCGGTAGCTGGTTAATATTTAAAATTCTTTGGGTGACAATTTTAGTAGCTATTCCATTATTAATTTGGATGGGATTTTTTCTGTTAATTTGGCCACAAATGATGATTCGCAGTGGAGTTTTAGATAATTTGGAAAAAAATCCTTAATTCCCATCAAAATATATCCCGGTAAATCACGTACATTGCGCCAATATAGAGGGCAACTAGAGTTAATCCATCCCAGGTAATGTACATTCGTGAACCACTTACAGCATGGTAAATTAGCCCATTAATAGCTACTGAAGTCATAATCATGGCGACAATAGCAGTAAATATATGTATCTGACTGATGTTTAACCAAAGATTACCTTGTAAATAGACCAAATCATAAACGCCCAAAATTGCTAAATTGGTGATATTAGAACCAAAAATATTGGATACTGCTAAATCAACGGCATTAAGTCGAATAGCAGCTAATGATGCTACTACTTCAGGAAGGGAAGTGGCTGTAGCTAAGAGAATTGCACCAATAAAGCTTTGTCCTAATCCAGTTACCTCTGCGACTCTATCACCTAAAAATGCCAACCAAATACCGAGAATTACAATTATGACTGAGAGGAAAATAAACCTCAGATATGCTTGTTTTGAGGTAATATGTTGATATTGAAAAGCCTCAATTTCTTCCTCTAGCACTTGTGCGCGTCGTCTCATCTCAAATTGAGCAATCATGCGGGCGCTCAACCAATAGAGCCAGAGTAAGATGATACTAGGGATACCCACCCATCCTACAGCTAAATTCATTTCTGTTTTCGCTAGGAGTATTCCTAGAGTCGTCACACCTAGCATGACACAGCCCAAACTAGCGGCTAATCCATGACTAATCTGCGCTCGCTGTAGTACGGGTTCAGGTCCGTTGTAAATATCAAGTAATGCCAAAATGAGTAAATTAAAGAGACAACTGCCCAAGATGCCCCCTACAGCTAGGTCTGGAGAGTTAAACAGAATAATGGCACTTGTCCCTGTGGCTAGTTCCGGCAAAGATGTGACACCTGCTAAGAGAATTGTTCCTACCCAAGTTCGTCCCATTCCGGTTTTTTCTGCTAATATATCGGCACTTTGGGAAAGTGATGAGCCGATGAAAATTACTAAAGTGATACATATAATAACTTGGAGAAATAGCATGATTATTGAGAGAATGTAGAACTTGTTTAAATATTATCAGGTTTCAATAAAATAGCAAAAGTTTACTATTTATTGCATAAATATTTTGAGAATCATGACGAAAATCATAAATCAAAATTTTAATCGGGACTTAATTTCTATTATTATTCCCACACTCAATGAAGCTGATAATATTCATGAGGCAATTATTAGCAGTCAAATTGGCAGTCATATAGAAATCATTATAGTTGATGGTGGTTCACAAGATCAAACATTATTAATAGCCAAATCCTTAAATGTTCAGGTGATTATTTCTCCTCTCGGACGTGCTAATCAAATGAATGCAGGTGCTATGGCTGCTAGTGGGGAGATTTTGCTGTTTCTCCATGCTGATACTCGTTTACCGACTAATTTCGAGCAGATGATTCGCACAACCTTAGCAAAACCGGGAATTGTCGCTGGTGCGTTCGCTTTACGGATAAATGCCCCTGATTGGGGGTTGCGTTTAGTCGAATTTGGGGTAAAATGGCGATCGCATCTTTGGCAAATGCCCTATGGTGATCAAGGTATTTTTCTCACCAAAGATGTATTTCAGCAAGTTGGTAATTTCCCCCAAATGCCAATTATGGAAGACTTTGAACTGATGAGAAAATTAAAAACTCTGGGAAAAATTTATCTATTACCAACACCTGTAATTACCTCACCTCGCAGATGGTTAAAAAAAGGAATTATCCAGACTACTCTCTGGAATCAAATTATTGTCATTGCTTATTTACTAGGGATATCCCCCCATCGAATTCGTAATTGGTACTCTTCTTCAAAATTGTAAATAATTCTTATGGTTATGACATTTTTATCAGAAATAGATTTAGCTTTAGTACAGGAATCTATTAGTGTATCTTCTCTCAGTTTCCTATCATTTTTACAAAATACTTTACAATGGATTAATAGTCTTGGTGCTGTGGGGGGAATAGTATTTATTGGTATCTACATTATTGCTACTTTGGCTTTTTTACCAGCCGCAATTCTCACTTTAGGTGCTGGTATAATTTTTGGGGTAATTTGGGGTTCTTTATATGTGTTTATTGGTGCTACATTAGGTGCTGTAGCCGCATTTTTAGTAGGACGTTATTTAGCTCAAAGTTGGGTAAAAGAGAAAATATCTAGTTATAAAAAATTTGCCATCATTGATAAAGCCGTTAGTAAAGAAGGATTAAAAATCGTCCTATTAGTTCGACTTTCTCCCCTTTTTCCCTTCAACTTATTAAACTATGCTTTCGGAATTACTAGTGTTTCTTTTCAAGACTATTTAATTGGTTCAGTGGGGATGATTCCTGGAACAATTATGTATGTGTATTTTGGTTATTTAGCAGGAGATTTAGCCTTAATTAGCACTCATAATCAACCTGTGAATCTCATCTTGTCCTGGGTAATTAAAATCATTGGGTTAATAGCGACAATTGCTGTGACAATCTATGTTACTAAAATAGCTAAGAAAGCTTTAGACGAAGAAATTTGATTCCGAAGTTTAGTTGCTTATTTACAGAAACTTGAGAAAATCTGTTAAATATCAAACCGACAAAATTTTAATTATAATGTATCTATAAATAACAGATTGTCTAATCACAAACATACTTGATAAGTAGGTGAACACAATAAAACCAATCTGTGTAAAGAAAAGTAAAATCGCCCAAACCCTCTTCACTCTTGCCTTTTGCCTCTTGCCTCTTGCCTTGCCATAACGACGATTTTCAATGCTAACCTACTTACTTGATTCTTCAGAGGTAAAAAAATGTCAAATTCAGAATCTCCAAGAGTCACAATGCGTCCAATGGATGAGTTTAATCAAAAACTAATCAAAAATGTTCATCCCGATAACTGGGTAAATCCCCAACCGGCTGATTATTATGATTTGGTGGTTATTGGTGGGGGAACTGCGGGTTTAGTTGTCGCTGCGGGGGCTGCGGGTTTAGATTTGGGTTTGAAAATAGCATTAATTGAAAAAAATCTCATGGGAGGAGATTGTTTAAATTTTGGTTGTATCCCCTCTAAATGTTTAATTCGTTCTTCTCGTGTAGTTGAAGAAATCAAAAAAGCCAAAGATTTAGGGATTAATATTTCCCAGCAATTTGATGTAGACTTTGCTACAGTTATGGAGAGAATGAGACGTATTCGGGCGAGTATTAGTCATCATGACTCTGTGGAAAGATTTAAAAGTTTAGGAATTGATGTTTTTTTAGGTAATGGTAAATTTAAAAGTCAGAATACTATAGAAGTTGATCAGCAAACCTTAAAATTTAAAAAAGCTGTCATTGCCACGGGTGCTAGGGCTGTGAAACCGAAAATTCGAGGAATTGAAGCGGCAGGTTATTTAACTAATGAAACTGTTTTTTCTCTGACTCAGAAACCGGAAAAATTAGCAATAATTGGTGGTGGTCCTGTCGGTTGTGAATTAGCACAAACATTTCAGCGTTTGGGTTGTGAGGTGACATTATTTCATCGCGGTTCACATATTTTAAATCAGGAAGATCCAGAAGCAGCGGAAATTTTGCAAAAAGTTTTGATTGATGAAGGGATTCGTTTAGTATTAAATTGTCAATTAGAAGAAGTTGTCACAGTTACGGAAGGAAAACGCCTATATTTTTCTGTGAATAGTGAAAGAGATTCAGTGACAGTTGATGAAATATTAGTTGGTGCGGGACGTGCGCCAAATGTGGAAAATTTGAATTTAGAGGTAGTTGGTGTAGAATACGATCAAACCTTCGGTGTGAAAGTAAATGATTATTTGCAAACCACAAATCCGAAAATTTACGCCGCTGGTGATATCTGCATGAATTGGAAATTTACTCATGCGGCAGATGCGGCAGCCCGAATTGTGATTAAAAATACCCTGTTTTCGCCTTTTGGTTGGGGACGATCTAAACTCAGTAGTTTAGTGATGCCTTGGGTGACATATACCAGCCCGGAAATTGCCCATGTGGGGATGTATGCACAGGAGGCGAAAGAATTGGGTATAGAGATAGAAACTATTAAGATACCTTATAATCGCATAGATCGAGCGATCGCCGATCATGAAGAATCTGGTTTTTTAAAGATTCATCACAAAAAAGGATCAGATCAAATTCTGGGTGCAACCATAGTTGCTAATCATGCAGGGGAGATGATTTCCGAAATTACCACAGCTATTGTTCATCAAATTGGTTTAAGTAAACTTAGCAGTGTAATTCATCCTTACCCCACCCAAGCAGAAGCCATTAAAAAAGCCGCAGACGCTTATCGCAAGACTTTACTCACACCAAAAACTAAGCAATTATTGGGATTTTTAAGGAAATTTTCTTAAATTAAGAGTTTCAGATCCCCGACTTCTTTAAGAAGTCGGGGATCTTGTTCTTTGTTCTTGAGACTCAAGAAAATATTCATGGTAAAATTCATGAATAGAGAGAAAAAATTGACCCATCTACGGCAGAATTATCAGGACATCAAACAAAATGGAATATAAATCTCTGGCTGTTTTCAGCAGTATTGTGATATTTGGAATCTTAGAAACATTAATTCCCTTTTTTCAATATCATCAAACTTTACTTAAAAGAGTTATTCACAATCTAATTTTAGGTTTAGTAAATTCTTTATTGGTTAACCTCACAGTTATTTTAATCTTAAAATCTCTCTGGAAACCAACTTTATCACAGGGATTTTTTTATGATCTAAATTTACCCTGGTTGCATTTTATTCTCTCTTTTTTATTGCTAGATTTATATATGTATACGTGGCATAGATTAATCCACACTTGGGGTTTTGCTTGGCGGTTTCACAAAGTTCACCATACAGATAGATGGATGAATATATCCACAGCTTACCGCTTTCATCCGGTAGAAGTAATTGTCTCCAATATTCCCAAAATTGGATTAATTTATCTATTGGGAGTTACCCCAAATGCGTGGATATTATATGAATCTTTATTTGCTATATCCTTAGTTTTTCATCATAGTAATTTTGCTTTACCTTTCAAAATAGATAAATTCCTGAGTTATTTTATTGTTACACCTAATTATCATCGCGCTCATCATTGCCAATTAACAAAATATTTAAATAGTAATTACACCAGTTTATTAACTATCTGGGATATAATATTTCAATCTCGTTATTATCCACCCCAACCAGAAACCATCCAATTTGGTGTACCCGAAGAAACTAGAAATTTTAATGTTATCAGTTTATTAAAATTACCGTTTGTACCTGTGAATAAATAATCAAATTTACTGTATTATAGGAATAATTCGGCAAACATCTCTTTTTTCCTAGATTAAAATTAATTATTAAATTTGGAGTTTTTCGCTGTGCTGAGTTCACCTTTACCCACTATCAACGCCCTCAAACAACCTACCAGTGATGCTTGGGTAGAGCAAGCGATCGCTAACCTTGATATTATTTTACTAGATCACTCCCACTGTGAACGCAAAGCCGCAGGAGTAGCATTAAATATGATGTTCCGCTATCCCTCTAATGCTAAAATGGTGAGGGAGTTAACAGCGATCGCTCGTGAAGAACTCGAACACTTTGAACTTGTTAATCAATGGCTAGAACGCCGTCAGATCAAACTAGCAGCCCTATCCGCACCCCCCTACGGTGCAGGGTTAAAATCCCAAGTCCGGGGACAAGAACCCCAGAGATTTTTAGACTCCTTACTTGTCACCGGCTTAATAGAAGCCCGCAGTCATGAACGCTTAGGACTCCTAGCTGCTAACTGTCCAGAACCAGAACTAGCTCAATTTTACCGCAGTTTAATGGCATCAGAAGCCAGACATTTTGGGATGTATTGGGTTTTAGCTGACACCTATTATGACCGAAAAATCGTCATGGACAGATTAGATGAATTAGCAGAGGTGGAAAGTCAATTATTATCAACCTTACACCCAGAACCGAGAATTCATAGTTAGTCAGTTGTCACGAATTACCGTTGGAGAACTG
>NZ_VILC01000068.1:11286-32334 GCF_009712065.1 Aphanizomenon sp. UHCC 0183
GTTTTTTACCAAATTATTCGGTCTGACGCACCCTACAAGAGATAAAACCCTGGAGGTAAAATTACGGTTTACGCACGTCCCCTAGCCAAATTAATCGAACAATTGCAACGGCTCCCTGGAGTTGGTCCTAAAAGCGCCCAACGTTTAGCTTTGCACATCTTAAAAAGACCAGAAGTAGAAGTAGAAGCCTTAGCTCAAGCACTTATTGACGCAAAAAAACAGATCGGTTTGTGTAAAGTTTGTTTTCACCTTTCATCAGATCCAATCTGTGAAATTTGTCGTCATCCTCAGCGAGATAATACAATTATTTGCGTAGTTGCAGATTCTCGTGATGTGATTGCATTGGAAAAAACCCGTGAATTTAAAGGTAAATATCATGTTTTAGGTGGCGTAATTTCCCCTATGGATGGTATTGGACCAGAACAGTTAAATATTCAGCCTTTAGTCAGACGGGTAAGCGAACAAAAACCCCAAGAGGTGATTTTAGCTATTAGTCCTAGCATCGAAGGAGAAACCACAACATTATACATAGGTCAATTACTAAAACCATTTACAAAAGTCACCCGCATTGCTTTTGGTTTACCTGTAGGTGGTGATTTAGAATATGCTGATGAACTTACCTTAGCTAGAGCATTAGAAGGACGGAGAGAGCTAGATTAAAAGTAGCAAATTTGATTACCAAAATGTTTTTTACCAACTCCCTAGAAAATCAACTGCAAGAGTGGAATAATACCATTAACATTCAGCCAAATAATGTCAATGCTTATGTCCGTCGCGGCATGATTAATTTTAAATTAGGAAAAATTGCCGAATCAATTCAAGATTTTGATCATGCAGAAAAGTTAGATATTCAAATTACTCCTTATCTGTGGCAACGAGGATTATCTTATTATTATGCAGAACGATTTGCTGAAGGTGCAAAACAGTTTGAAATAGATTTAACTGTTAATGCTCAAGATGTGGAAGAAACTGTCTGGAGATATCTTTGTATAGCTAGATTATCCGGTGTTACAGAAGCTCGTAATTCTTTATTACCTGTGAAAAATGATCCGCGAAAAATCATGAAGTCTGTTTATGATTTATTTGCAGGTAATTGTACAACAGATGATGTTTTGAACGTAGGAAAATTGGCAGGATTAAAAGGTAAGTTTTACAGTCATCTCTATTTGGGTTTATATTATGAAGCTGAGAATAATTTAGAGTTAGCGCAGGAATATATAGTTAAAGCGGCTGATGAGTATAAGCTTGATGATTATATGTGGTATTTAGCAGTAGTGCATAAGCAATTACGAGAATGGGAGTAATATAAATTATACATCTCCAGAAATAAAATTTCACGAATCGCTTCCCCTGAGTTCCCTCCCCTTTACAAGGGGAGGGTTAGGGAGGGGTAAAACATTTGATAATAGCAATCATGACTTTTCAAACACCCTCTAATAATTTAATTTCCTCTAAGAATCCCGTTGCGCGAGAATGTGTAAGTTATCTAAAAATATTTATTAATTAAATAGTTAGAATATTCAGTAACTCCTCTTAAAGAAGGAAAATTCATAATTTCTCCTGTTAGATACATATTATTTTGTCCTTGAATACCTTCTAATTTATCATAAAAGCCATCTTTCATATCTTCACTACCAACATGGGGGAAATATTTCCATTTAATAGATACATATTCTTTATCAATTATAAATCCCATGTTTTTTAGTTGATTTTCTACGTCTAACTTAAGTTGTTGTTCGTTATGCTCTTGGTTTGCCACTAGATAAAAAGTACAAAATTCTGAATTTACATAACGACGATAAAAAAACATAATCTTTCCTTGATCCCTACTGTTCATATTTTCAGTAAAAAATCCACTATCAACATCTGTTTTAGTAAAGGGAAACTTACTGATAATAAATGCAAAAGTATAATAATTATTATACTTTATCTTAGAAAACAACTCATTTTCAAGCAAAGTTGCATCAAGAAAATCAAGGGCATTATCCAAGGGACAGGCTAAAATTAACTTATCAAACTCATAATTTCCTTTTTGAGTTTGGATATAAATTCCATCAGTTCGGTTGATGCTAATAATGTGTTCTTCAAATAAAACATTAAATTGTTTTGATAATTTCTGCCATAAATTTCCTGCTCCTTCTACAAAGAATTGCAGTCTCTTCGTAATAAAATATTCAACTAAACCTGTAAAAGTAAGATACTTTAAATAATAGGCAGTTGGAATTGTATCAAAATAACCATAGCCAAAAGGAGAAACAATTGTATTTAGAGTTTGGGCAAAATCCGATAAATTATTTTTACGACAATAGCTATCAAAATTTTCATATAATTCTTCAGGAATATTAGATAAACCCGGCTGACAAAATTTTCGATTTTTGAATAATAAATATGAAAACTTAAACAATAATTCCCAGATAAATTTTATTTGTTTGAAAAAACTTGATTTAATTTCCAAACCGTTATTGTTCAAAAAAATAGGATTAGGAATAGCGGGTATTTTGGACTTCATCCCCAGTTCTTTCATTATTTCCAAAATCACCTTATAATCGCTACAAATCGCACCAGCACCAAGTTCAAAATACCTATCTTTATAGACAATAGTATGGCATTTTCCTCCAGGCTGGTTCTCTTTTTCAAGGATAGTGATATTTTTGTAACCTTTTTTTCTTAAAATATAAGCTACAGTCAAACCAGCCGCACCAGCGCCGATTATACAAATTTTTGTATTCAAGTCAAATTTGTTGTCAGTCAAAATTGCCTCCCAAAATCAAATACTAAGTAATTGGACAAAAATATTTACAGTCATTGCGAGCGAAGGGAAGCAATCACAACCCTGGCAATTGCTTCATTTCACTTCGTTCCATATGGCTAACGCCACGCTGCGCTAACGCCATGACATTGTGTAACTAATTCTGTCTCACTACTTATCATCCATTAGACATCTCCAGAAATTAAAGATCCTTAAGCTGAAACCCTTGTAGAAACGTTCCATGGAACGTCTCTACAATCTTTTTTGGAGATGTCTATTCGCAATGACATTGTGTAATTAATTCTGTCTCACTACTTACCATTCCCTAACCATCCCCGATGCTTTGGGGCTACGGTGTACACACAAGTTATCGAATCACCATTATTCCTCAAATTACCCCACCCTAACCCTCCCCGATGCTTTGGGGAGGGAACTAATTTTTCCTTAATCCCCCCTTAGAGGATGTTTGAAAAGTGGTATTCCGTAATTTTCATCACATTGCTACCCCCCTTTCCCCTTGTAAAGGGGGGAAACAATAAAAATCCAGTTCCCTCCCCTTTACAAGGGGAGGGTTAGGGTGGGGTAAAAAATATTTGATACATCAACCATAACTTTTCAAACACCCTCTTATAAAGGGGGGATTAAGGCGGGTAATTTAACTTGTGTGTGATAGCCTTTTAGGAGAGGGCTAGGGAGAGGTAGGGAATGGGGGTTAGGTTTTTGGAGATTATCGGTTTCATCTAATACTTTTCAACCACCCTCTTATGTTATATTCTTCAGAGCAACTATACATGACTTGTTATCAAACTGTACTTATAGCCCATTTATAAACCCAAAAAAACCACTTTACTTCCCTCTAAAGAAATTCTTCTCAGGGAGTATAGAAAAATGTTAAACATTGGATTGTGTATCTTTAAGCATTCGACGAGCTAATTTAACATAGGTTTTCGCTGTGGTGTAAGGTATTTCTAAATCCTCGGCTATTACCTGTAATGATTCCCCCATTTCCCGGCGGGCTAAAATCGTTGCCCAGGTTGTAGCGATTTTTTCCGTGCGTTCTCCTCCTATGCGTTTACGTTGTGCTGTGAATATTGTTGTCAATTCCTCAATGCGTTCTGGTAGCAAATTTGTTATCGCTGTGGAAGATATATTTGATTCTGGGTTTACCCAGTTCAAGCAGGTTTGTCCGAGTCCAAAAGTGGTTTTGTGTCCTGTTCCGCAGTAGGGAGCAAGTTGCACTAAAGCATAAAATAATTGGGTAAATTCAATATTATCTAAGGCAGTTTTAGTTAATCCCAGAGAAATTGCCCCTGTAAAACCAGTGACAGAACCCCGTTTACCTGCTGCAACTTTGACTGATTCTAAGTGATGTTTGTGAATGATGACGTTTTCATCTATCCATTCTAGAAAAGCTTCTTGTTCTATGGGCATTCCTGAAAAATCATTCCAACGTCTGAGGTAACTATGGAAAAGATTGAAGGGAACAGGAAGGGGAAAATGATGCCCTTTACGGCGAAAACTGGTAGGGGAAATAAAACTCAGATTAATATTTCTATGGTTTATAAATGATTGGAGTAGTTGGTTGTAAGTAGTTGGTGGATTAACAATACTTATTTGCTTTATTTGTAAGTAAGCATCCCTTAATTTCAAAGTAGTTGGCGGTTGTGTTAACCACTGACTCAAAAACTGAACTACTGGTTGAGAAATAGCGTTAATCTGCCAACGATATCTATAATTTGCTTGCAGTTGCAGTTGTTTTCCAGTGGGCAGTAATTGACCTTCTAGTGCAGAAATACTAAAGGGTTTTTCTGACTCACTATCATGCAAATATGCTGAAAGCGTTGGGTTAATTTGCCGCACTTGGTCTAAAAACCAAGCATGAAGTCCAATGGTATATTGCGAGTATAGAGCGGTGGAATCAGTCACTTCTAGCTCAAAAACTAAGCTAACTAATTCGGTATCATCTGCCCATATTAAAGGGGTGTTTTTTGATGGGTTTTTATGTTTGCTAGATGTAGCTAGTTCTGACATTTTTTTTAATGCTACATGGTTTTTATGATCCGCATTTTACAACCTTTCAGTCCCCTTGCGGGGATTAGATATGCGGAAACTTGACTGCTTTCCGTTATCTCTATCAATATAACTGGTTATGGTTACTTTGCACTTGTCAAATATTTATTTTTCATATACATTAAGGAAGTTGAACGGAGATAGAAAAATGTCATTGAAAGTCCGGGAAAACGACTAATTGAAGTCATTGATATAGAAGATGACATCTTGCCGATAGTTTGTATTTTTGAGGATTACGAAAATGAGTGAAACAGCTACCTTGCTACCACTGAACACATTTATCTCAGTTTTTGAGGCTATCAGCGATCGCAACTGGTTACAATTCAAGGAACTTGAAAGGGCGTTCGCTAGTAGTTACGGAGTAGAAACTTGGGCAGATGTTTTAAACTTCCGTATTAAGCCAGCCCTTGAACCTGAAGCTAAAAAATGGTTGCTAGTCCAAAGATGTAGCCAAGGGATTAAATCAATAAAAATAATCAATGATGACTAGATGGCATCCGTTTCTTCAGTTCTCGCACCCACACGTCCAATTCCGCAACTTTTTGAGCCGCAGTGGAAGGGTAGCTTAAGTCCCCTTGCGGGGGTTAGATATACGGAAACTTAGGACAATTTTTGTACCTATCGTAGTTGTACGCCTGTTTCAGTCACCTTGCGGGGATTAGATATGCGGAAACTTCTTTTTGCCCGCTATATTCTAGTCTTTGCTCTAGTTTCAGTCCCCTTGCGGGGATTAGATATGCGGAAACTTTAGTGATTCTTATTGGTTATCAGATAACCATACAGTGTTTCAGTCCCCTTGCGGGGATTAGATATGCGGAAACGCAATTGCAGCGATCGCTTTGTCCTGATAAAAATAACCGTTTCAGTCCCCTTGCGGGGATTAGATATGCGGAAACGCTAATACAACGTTGCGCTAGAATTGATGCACGTTTTGTTTCAGTCCCCTTGCGGGGATTAGATATGCGGAAACGTTAACGTTTCACCATCGTGATGTTTCAGTCCCCTTGCGGGGATTAGATATGCGGAAACCATACAACGCTGCTGTTTTATTAATGACTCAAGTATTGTTTCAGTCCCCTTGCGGGGATTAGATATGCGGAAACTTTTGTGTTTTGCGTGTTTTTGTTTACATAACTATATTGTTTCAGTCCCCTTGCGGGGATTAGATATGCGGAAACTTCATAAAAATCCTGTTTTTCTAGTTCAGTTGTACCGTTTCAGTCCCCTTGCGGGGATTAGATATGCGGAAACCCCGCCGTCTGAAACATAAACTGGGGGCGGAATCCAGAGACGATTTTGGCGGACCTCTCAAAAAACCTTATTACAGGCTTCGGGTCAAGCGCCAACTGAAACTAATGAAACGCTGAAAGTATTTAGTTGTCAAGGTTCTGGCTGTTTGGCGAATCTCCAGGGTTTTTGACCCCGCTCTAGGTCTGCCAAAAATTTAAGCTGATGTATCAATTATATAATGATAGCCTGTTCTTGTCTAGGAATTTCCGAACCATAAGTAATAGTTCTTTTCACACTCCCAGCATCCAGCACATACATTCTAATAGAATCCTCATCAGACTTGATCAGTTTTTCTATCTTGGTTTGCAACTGAGCAAATTGTACAGCAGTCAAAAAACACTCAAACACACTGTATTGAGTCCATTTACCATAACCACCGAGCATTTTGTGTAAACGAGTGCGGCGTTTATTTGCAGCTTTATTGTCAGGTAAGTCATAAATAATCAGATAAAACAGTGTAGTCATCTTAATGATAAAGGTTTGTAGGGAATACCTTCTTGTAAATGACGACTCAGTAACCGTGCTTGTAATTCTATTGCTCGTCTGTAGGTACAACGATAATCAAACAGTGGGTGTTTAAATTCATCATTCATTTTTTTGTCAAAAGCTTGCAAGAATGTTTTTTTTGCATTGTCCTTTAAGCGATAAGCACCCAAACTTTCGTTAAAATCTTCGGGTTTAATTTCGTGTTTATGCAATAACGACAGTACCAAATTATCAGCAATCAAAGCTCGAAATTCTTCCATCAAATCTAACACCATAGCTGGTTGACCATGATGAACTTCGTGGAGATAGCCAATATAAGGATCTAATCCTGCCACATGAACACCAGCCATGACTTGACCTTGTAATAAAGCATAGGCAAAACTGAGTAAGGAATTAACAGGGTCAGTAGGTGGACGACGATTTCTGCCATTAAAAGTCCATTGTTTACCTATCATTCTTTGCCAACAAGCAAAATATTCCCTAGCTGCTAAACCTTCCACACCACGAACTTGATCTATATTTTGTTGAGTTTTAACTAAAATTTTCCGTTCTTTGAGCAGATTATCCTTTTCATTATGTCGGTACAAGACATTATATTGATTATGGATCTTTGCACTAACAATTGCCTTAACT
Organism: Aphanizomenon sp. UHCC 0183; assembly: GCF_009712065.1. Taxonomy (NCBI): domain Bacteria; kingdom Bacillati; phylum Cyanobacteriota; class Cyanophyceae; order Nostocales; family Aphanizomenonaceae; genus Aphanizomenon; species Aphanizomenon sp. UHCC 0183. The sequence goes on from NZ_VILC01000068.1 coordinate 18,515, forward strand.
AATTCCAAACGCCGCACAGGATCATGATAAACTGCATATTGCGCTAATCTCAATTGACCATTCCGAGAAGACTTAGGTAAAGCTGAACCCAAGTATTTACCAAAGGTAGAAAGATAATGCACTGGCATTCCTAATTCTAAAGCATAGACAAAAGCATCGCCGGTGACTTGGGGATTACCCATCAAAATAACTTCGTCTACTGTTTGAGCCGCAACCTTTTGTTTTTTCCAAGAACCGTCTTCTTGTTTCAAAGCAACTTGAAAAGCTTCATAATCTTTGCTTAAAACAGCATCAGGTTGAATGATATAAAGAGTAGTCATAATTTAATATTCTTGACGTTGTAATTGTTTGACTTCAAAGGGTAAACAAATTCCTTGCAGACTACATGATTGACATTTTTTAGGATGATCAATAGGTGCTGGCATTTTATTTTGACTAGCAACATGAGCGAGTGCTATCGCTTGTTCTGTCATTTGCCTTAATTGCGGTGTAAATTCCACAGTTTGTCTTCTGCGGTTGGCATGATAAAATATTTCACCATAGGTAATCGTGCGACCAGTGCGTTCTTCTAAACATAAAGCCGCTGCACAAACTTGAAAATGGTCATTTAGGTGTTGTGCCATCTTGCCTTTCTTGTATTCCACAGGCACAAGTTGACCATCGTATTCCTCAACAGCATCAATAATCCCGGAAACTTTGAGGCGTTCTGACCAGACCCATTGTTGTTGATGAATTAAGGTTTCTCCTTCTTGAAAAGTCCCTTCTTCATTAATATTGCGGTGGACATGACGACCTATGATAATATGTTCATTGTCTGCCATTTCTCCTAATACATATTCTAGGTAAAATCTACGCGGACAATATTCCCAGGCATTGAGATAAGCTAATGGTAAATAATCTTCATTCATTTTATTTGGTAATTGGTAATTTCTCGTTTTCTCGTTCCCATACTCTGTATGGGAATGAATTCTAGAAGGCTCTGCCTTCATTTAATAAAAGCAGAGGCAGAGCCTCTGTGATAGCATTCCCAGTCAGAGACTGGGAACGAGATAACAGTGTTCATTTTTAATTTTTAATTCTTAATTTTGAATTGACCTGTCCCATACCCATAGCTGTTTTACGTCCGACTCCAGAAAAGACCGCGAAGTTAGCTAAAATAGTGGCAATTCTGGCTTGTTCGGGGTTTGGAAACCGATATTTTACCCAGCCGACCGTACCAATTTCTGCACCAGCTTCCATCTTTAAAGCATGGGTTTTCAGTTCAAAAGCAGAAACTAAACCCTGCCATTCAACTTGAGGAAATTGTAATTCTGCGGGTGCAAATCTATTCCAACGACGTAATAAACTGTTAAATACTAAATCAGGTAATGGAAAAGGTTGGATATTTTGATTCTGTTTAAAACTGGTGGGGGAGAGAAATTTTAATTCAATTATATTTTGTGATGGTATCTCTAAAAGTTTTTCAAAGCTGCTAGATTGATAAATATTTATCCACTTGCCTAATTTACAAGATATTCCTGCTAATGTAATTTCACCACCTAAATTGTTACTTAATCCCCACAATAAAGGTGCTAAAATCTCTTGTTTTAACAGCGTAATTCTCAACCGTATTCTTTGCGGGGAAGTGTACTCTATTCCTATCGTCATTGGTAAAGTATCTTGTTGATGCAAATTCTCTGCGAGAATGGGATCTGCATTAGCAACCCATTGAAAACATTGAGCATGAATAGCCCTTCCTAATGTTGCTGGTAACGGTGCAGTAGCAGAAATGGAAATGAGAATTACATGAAGGTTATTAGAATCAACTTCAACACCTGTTAATTGATATGAATTATTTTGCCAATCCAGGGTAATTCTTTTACCAATAATTCGCTGACAAATTGATTCCATCAGTTGGGGATATAATCCAGAATCTGGCAACACAGGCATGATTTTGGTAATACCATCAGCAATATGTAATTGAATCCACACAGGTGCAGGTTGAATATCTGATAACCAAGATTCTAAGGTGACAGAATTGATAATTTTTGCATCTTGTCTGAGGATTAAACTCATCCCAGCAAATGTAGTCTCAATATCTTCTGTAAATGTCATAACGAGCGCTGGTGGCGATAAATTTCAATGGTAGAAATCCTGATTTAATCACTCGGTCTTTATTGAGTTGGGCTTTATCAGTGGAAAAAGGATTAATACGACTAAATGTGGTTTTTTCACCTAAATCATCCATTGGTTGAATTGTAAAACCAGTAGCAGGATTTGGTAAAAATAATGGTTCAGCAGTTTCTTGTTTCAAGTCTGGTAAATATTGAAAAAAACATCCCTTTTTACCAAAATAATTAATTTGGACAAATAATTGTTCTAATTCTAATAAATGCTTTCCTGCACTACAACAAATTTGCAGATGTCCTTGTAAATGCACCCATTCCCGAAATACAAAACCATCCTGCATAGGCACAGTTAGACGAGTTTTATCTGCTTTGTCTGCGGATTGATCGTAATAGCGGAGTTTGTAACCATTACGATTGACAACTAATCTTTCTGAAGGACAGATATAAATGATTAAATCTCGAATCCAGGTAAATTCGGTTTTAATCCATTGGTCAAAATCATTTGGATGGTGTCTTCCCTGACTTTCTAACAACACTTTTAACAATGCCATTTTGATAGCATAAGGAGTAGGTACTAAATTAGACCTTGCTGCCATACTTGTAGCATCAGAACGTTTGAGAGAAAATAGGCTAACAGGTTGATAGGTGACAGTTAGCCATGTAGTTACGGTTTTTGATTGTGGGGAAGTTTTAGATTTAGGAGATTGCTTCGGCATTTTCACTATCCCAAGGTAGAGTTTGAGCAATCAAAATTTCAATTTGGTCTGCAAATTCAGCCATATTGTCAAATTCAAAACAGCGAATTGTCTCAGCACCATTGAGATTATTTAAAGTAGTGGCTAAACTCTTAATTTGACTTTGGTAATCGTATTCCAATGCACTTAACATTGGTGCTGGACAACGGCGAGAACTAACGGTAATTATACCCTTAAAACTATCAGGATGAGGTAAATTAGTATTGCGTTTTGCACCATTGGGTTGTAAATAGGTATAAAGCACACTTTTTAGTAAAGCATCCAGGCGTTTTTTCCGTTCAGAAATATCAATGCTATAACCAAAATTGTGGGGGTTATAACCAATTCTAAAAGCCTCAATATTGAGAACAGTGGCATATAAACCCGAACTAACTTGCACATTATAAGGAGTGGGATTATCTACACCATATTTGGCATGAAAATAACTCTGGGTTTTTACACGATTTGGTAAACCAACAACCGCACCAAATTCAATTACAGAGTCGCGTTTGAGGGTTTGTCCACCTTTAACAGTCACCATGAAACCTTCTAAATCGCTGATGGTGCAAAGTTGCAGAACTTTACCAGTTTTCGCTGATAAATCAGTATCTTTATCTGTGAAAATTGAGGTAGTGGTAAATATATTGGAGAAACTGAAAAAAATCTACGTCGAGTTTTTGATGCTGCTGAAGAAGGTGGAGTTATCCTTTTATTAGTCTCTAAAAGAAGATTTTAGAGAAAGATTTGAATCATCCAAATCTTGGGGAGACAGTACAATTAAGTTATTAGATTGGATGCATGATGCACTTGCATTGCATATTTTCCTAAAAGTATAGGTACAATGATTAGATGGTTTGGTGAAGTAGTCGGTTATTTTGATGGCAGAACTACGAGTGGTACTGTAGAAGAAATTAATAATAAACTCAAACTCATTAAACGACTTGGATATGGCTTTCGCAACTTTAGCAATTTCAGATTACGCAGTTTATTAAACTGGCACTTTAGTATTAATTCTCCATAAAAGTAGCACAAGAGCCATAAATAATTCATACAAAATAACATGAGATTCTTGATTATTGAGAAACACAAAACTTGATTTGATATTTAATTTTGTGTCCGAACAATAAATTTGTTCATCATAAACAGACAAAAATATCAAAAAATAGCTAAACTAGTTACAAGACTTCACCTATGATGATATGCAGGAAACAGCGACTCAAGTATTGATTCGTGTCTCTAAAAAATGGTATAGGATTCGGTATTTAGATCCTGATACTAGAAAGAGATTAATGTCATTATCAGAGGAAGAATTTGAAATAGAACTTCAAGGGCTGCTTAAACCCGCAGCTTGACTTCTTTGATTTCACCATTGGCAACTTTTACGTAATCAATTAATTCTTTATATATTAAGGATTTATCCGCCCAGGGTGTTTCATCCCAAAAATTAATATTGCTACAACAAAACGCAAGAATATCAAATAGTTCGCTGTTGATTTTGTTGACTAAGGTTTCTTTTTGTTTGATTTTATTTATCTCTAAAATTGTTTGGTCAATGGCATCTTGAATTATTGGATTTTTAGGTAAAAGTCTCAGTGATTTTAGTTGCTCTTGTCTAGCAATCAATTCCGGGCTATCCTGTGTTTCCACATTTGAATTTGTAATTGCATATTCCTTAATTTCCCTGTGCCGTTCTACTAAGGTTTGATCTACTGCCAAAATAATATCTGGTAGATAGGTGCTAATTTTATTGCTACAAAAATCATTTCCCATGTTTTCATGTTTTTTGCAGCGGACTCTATATGTCGAGTTTCGTTTCTTACAAAAACATTTATAGCCGCAGTCAGCACAAATAATCTGCCCCGCTAGTGGGAAAATCTCTGTTTCTTTTTTATCCCTACCGTAGCTGTATTTAGATTTATTCTCGTCAAGTTTTCTAACTATGCGTTTGAATATATCCTCAGTAATCAAACGTTGGTGAGTATCTTCATGAATATCCCAATTCTCAGGTTTATTTAAATTGTCTTTGATATTGTAGGCGGTACACCCCCTGAGTACAGGGTTTAAAAGCCAGTAACGCAGTCCGGCAGCAGTCCACTTGAGATGATAAGTTTGCAGTAAATATTGACCCGTACTCCTCAATGTAGCCCCATCACCGAGGAAATATGCAATCATCTTGTGAGCGATCGCCCATTTACTAATTCCATTCATCTCAGATAAATCAGGAGCATACTTTTCATCCACGCGACAATACCCAAAAGGTGGCCGGGGAGAAGCCTTTTTCTGCTCTCTAAAAAAGTTCATGCCATTTTTGATCCGATTAGCAAGTAGCCTAGATTCAAATTCAGCCAATCCAGCCATCTGATTCACAGAAAACCACCCAAAGGGGGAAGATGGGTCAACGGGGGCATCCAAAACCGTGAGTTTGACCTTATACTCCTCAAAGATAGCGATCGCTTTGTGAATCCCCACCACGCTGCGTCCTAGTCGGTCAATTCTCGTACAAATGACTTCAGTGATTTTGCCTTGTTTGCACTGAGCAATCATTTTATTAAATTCTTTCCTCTTGTCGCTGCGCCCGGACTCAACATCTGAGAAGATGACAATAGCGCCAGCCCTTTCTACTCGTGCTGTTTGTTGTTCCAAAGCATTACCTTCATCCTGTTCACGGGTGGAAACCCTCACATAACCTGCTTTCATTATCATTCCTCATACTGCCCATATTGTTAATATAACTCTACCCGTTTGATGCTTCACTCCAAGGCTCAAACAACCGTTCTTCACTTGGCTGCTGAAAGAGGATCTGTTGAAGACCTAGAACTTCATGAAGTAATGCTCAAAGGTTTCCGCGACGTTAAATGCGTGGAATCCGGTGGTCCAGAACCCGGTGTAGGTTGTGCTGGTCGTGGTATTATCACCGCTATTAACTTCCTAGAAGAAAACGGTGCTTACGTAGACTTAGATTTCGTATCTTACGACGTATTGGGTGACGTTGTATGCGGTGGATTTGCTATGCCTATCCGTGAAGATTAAGCCATTTTATCTAGGGTTTTTGTTAATGCAATTGGTTGGGAATTTTGATTTTTTTATGCCCTATTTTTGCCCTGGGAAATTTTGGTGAAATGGGGTTTTTGTTAGGGTTTATTCTTTTATTTACCCTATTTTGTCCCTAGCGTCAAGGGGGATACATGATTTTTGATAAATGTGTTACTGATTCATGGTTTATAATAACTTTAATTGGCGTTGCTGAAATGAGGTATGAAATTCCCAAATTGAACCTTTAAAACTCAAACCTCAGTGCGTCTTTGCGCCTTTGCGTGAGACTAAAATTCATACCCTTAATCAGCAACGCCCTTTAATTATATGTACCTTAAAGCAGGATAATATTGAAACATATGCAATACATACAGCGATCAATCTTACAATCTGATAGCGAAAATATCTCTCTCAACAAGCGTAAGCAAGGTGGTGAATCCACTTCAGACCTGATAATGTCTGCTTATTTATCAGGAAACGCCGAAGTTTTTCCCAATATTCTCGAATTGCACGTTCCAGTGGGGTCTATTGTGGCGGATGTTACTTGGGGAAAAGGGGTTTTTTGGCAAAATGTGCCTAAAGATAAATATAAACTTCTTGCTACTGACATATCCACCGGAGTAGACTGTCGTAAATTACCATATGAAAATCAATCAATAGATTGTGTAGTTTTAGATCCTCCATATATGGAAGGCTTTTATAGAAAAGAAGCTTCACAAAAAGCTGGTTCTGGTACACATTATTCATTTTCTAATGCTTACTCAAATGGAAATGAAATTAATGAAGATACTGAAAATATTGGTACAAAGAAATGGCACGCAGCAGTTACCGATATATACTTTAAAGCTGGTAAAGAAGCCTATAGAATTTTAAGAAAGGATGGAATACTAATAGTCAAATGTCAAGATGAAGTTAGTGCAGGAAAGCAATGGTTAACTCATGTAGAAATAATTAACGAATATGAAAAAAATGGCTACTACACAAAAGACTTATTTGTTGTTATGAGAACGAATAAGCCTTCGGTCAGCAGATTAAAAAAGCAAGTACACGCTCGAAAAAATCATTCATACTTCCTTGTATTTACAAAAAAGAAGTAGAATTTATATATGGAATTGATAGAATTTATAATTTCTATATTTCCTGCTCTAAGAGGATGTTTTAAAAGTTTTTAATGTGTAAACAGACCCCTCTCCAAACCTCTCCCCTGGTAGGGGAGAGGCTTTAAAACCCCCATTCCCTTGTAGGGAAGGGGGGGAGGGGGGTTAGGTTTTTGGAGATTATGGGTTTCATATAATACTTTTCAAACAACCTCTAATCCAAACTCTGAAGGATCACAACCTTCCTCATTTTCCAGCATTTGCTTCAGTAATTCTGTCAAATCACTATAAAATGGGGGTTGTGGCGGCCAACTCACAGGTATCAAACTAGATATTAAAAAGTTTCTTTCTTCTTCTGTATATTTTTTGTAGGATGAACATGGTAAATCACGGTTTCTAGCAAATTGAAAGTTCCACGTTTTATTACAGCAAATTGTCATCAAACCCGGAACAAGAACCCCACCCCCAACCCCCTCCCCGCAAGCGATGAGGGGGCTAAGATGTACCTCATAAGATTGGAAATTGCTGTAAATCCATAACAATTAACAGCAAGAATATCAAATTCTCCTCTTATAAGAAGGGTTGTTTTTAATTTTCTACCATTAGGAAGAATAATTTCACGATTATCACTGGCATCTACTTGAGCTTTTCCAAACCAAATTTGACTTTCTTTGTCCCATTTACTTTGAGTTTTTTGTAAAGATTTAGACTCAATACTAAAAGCTCGATGATGATAAATAATGTGCAAATCTCCTTTCTTTTTTCTATCATGATCACTGTTTGTGGGTTATGGGTGCGATAGCGAAGCGCTCCGTAGGAATCGCTTTTCCGATGTTGTGGGTTATGGGTGTGATCGCATTTTCGGTGTGTGGGTTGTGAGGTGCGATCGCTTCTACTAAAAACGGTATAATACTTTTATTCTCAAGGATAATACTCATGGAAATCCAAGAACTTAAAGCAATAATCAAAGAAAGCATCCGCGAAGTTTTGCGAGAAGAAAGAATGTTACTTTGTCAAGTCCTTATACCCTATGTAAGTGACGAAGAACAAGAAGAACTAGATGAAATGTTTGGTTCACCATCAGACTATGAAGATGAAGAATTAGTTGATATGACAGAGTGGGTAAAACATGGCCATAAAATTTCGTAAGAATGCTATTAAGTTTTTAGAAAAAGCAAATCTTGAAGATGCTGAGAAAATCCAGGAAAAAATATCCCAACTTCTATATTTTGTCGAAGAACAAGCCATTATTCCCTTTACAGAACTTGATATTAAAAAAATGAAAGGAGATTGGGAAGGATTTTATAGATTACGTATTGGTAAAATCAGAATTGTCTTTACAGTTAATACCCAATCTGGTGAAGTTGAAATTTTCACAATTAGTACAAGAGGAGATGTTTATAAATAAAAGTTTTTAAATTAATAAAGATGTGCATTGTGGGGATGCGATAGCGTTCGCGGTAGCGTCCCGGAGGGAACTAGCGCTCCGTAGGAATCATATTTAGTGTGTCCAAGTAAGTGATTTAATGCTTTAATTAGGATTAAGGATATAACTTTGAGAATTGTTATCAATTCAAAGATAAGGAGATAAAGATGCAAATTGCAGTCAAGCCAGATCAAGAAAAATACATTTCAAGTTGGTAAATTGACAGTTTTTAATATTGGTGGTAACAAAGTTAGACTAATTGCAGCAATTCATTATAACCGCCAAAGAATCTATATCCGTGCTGTGCTAACACATTCAGAATATGATGAAGGAAAGTGGAAAGAATAATGCAAACTTTAAACTTTGAAAAAACCATTAATGCTTGGTCATCCATTGCCGAAAATGTCTTTGTTCCTCACACAGAACAGGAATATAAACACTTAGTTTATATACTAGATTCTCTGATAGATCAAGTTGGTGAAGATGAAAATCATCCCCTTGCTTCACTCATGGAAGTCATCGGAGTTTTAATTGAAAACTATGAAAATGAACATATTCCTGAACTAAAGGAAGAGTAATTATGAATCACCATTACAGTATTTTAATTCAGTGGTCAGATGAAGATCAAAAATATGTAGTCAGTTTTCCAGAGTTTGGTCCTTATGTCCATACTCACGGAGAAAGAAAGCTATGCAGAAGCTCTAAAAAATGGAGAAGAAGTATTAGAACTTTTAATGGAAGAATATCAGTTACAAGGAAGATCACTTCCACAGCCTTTAACTTACCTTTGGGGGTTAAAGTCCCCTGCTTCTACAAGCAGCGAGTTTTGCGTCGGGGTAAAATCCCCGTTGCAAAACGTAATTCTAAATTCTAAATTCTAAATTCTGCATTCTTTTAATGGTAGGTTCTTCTATGACAATTGGTTAGTAACTTTTAATTGCTGAATTACCCGCCATTTTGCATCATCCAAACTAACATCCCTAAAATGTCTCCTACTGGAGGGAGAGAATAATCCATTAAATCAATAGTGACAAGATCATTTTCCAACTTCAGAAAACGCCATTGTGTACCACTGGTAATAGAACCATAAATAACTGAAACTGGACGATTTTTAGCAGCATTAAATCTTTGCGCGGCCACCATCTCTGCAATACATTGTCCAAACCCAGTTCTTAAATCAGCCTTTTTTGCTTCAACAATGACAATTACAGGGGCTTCAATTTCTAACACTTCAGGAGAACGACTTAATAAAAAATCACACATTCCATTAAGTCCAACTGACTCATCAACTGTAAAATCTTCACCCGAAAATAAACTAATTTGCCGATTTAAAATTCTTCTGACTTCTAACAAAACTGGGTAAATAATCCCTTCCGAACGGGCTTTTTCACTAGCAGAACCAGCCAGCGGTAAACTTTCTTCAAGATATGCTTTTAGCGTCACAGATGGTTCAATTTTTTCAAGAACAGGAATAAAACGCCCACCTTCCTGAGTTTTTAAACCAAAAGCTTCTTTAACCTTACCAATAGATGTAAATTGACTATAAGACATATCTTGTAACATTCCTAGTTTTATAAAATTACTCTTTGCGCCTCTGCGTGAGGCTAACTCTTATCCTAACTCAATTTTTATCAAACTGTGTCCCATCTGCAACCTCAATCTTTCATTGTCAATTCTCAACCTCTCATTTTCCTGTTCCAATCTAATTACAATATCTTGTAGATCTTCAACTTTTGATTTTTTCTTAATTGCTTCCTCAATAGCAACCTTGCGATTTTCCAAACTAAACCACTTTTGATAAATGGATGTGTGCATATTCACAGAATGACCCAAATTATCCGCCGCAGCTTTAATAGGAATCCCCATCAAATGCGCTCGAATTGCCCAAGCATGGCGTAAATCGTAAGGTTGAAAGGGAATCCCCACAAATCTAAACCATCTATCTGTACCATGTCGTACAGCGTTGATTTCTCTACTGGTAATTTTATTTTGGATTTTTGCTTTTAATAACTCAATTGCTTCTATATCTGTAGTTAAATTAAAACTTTCCACCCAACGTGGATATAATGGTAAAGCTTCCCTTTCTCCCGTTTTACATTCTTCATTAACACGCCATGTATTCATCACATTATCTGATGATAACCACCAATTTAAATCAGGATTAACAAAAATTTCAATCGGTCTTAATCCATAGGTTGCTAACATCCCATAAACCCAACGCCAAAGTTGCCAATTATTTCTATCTTCCCTAGTTGTCAACTTACTAGGACGATTAATTGCATAGGTTTCAAACTTGAGATATTCTGTTTCTATCTCTGCATCAGTAGGAATATCACGCTTACGTTGAGAAATAGCTTTGATTTTTAAATTACTTAATTCTGGAACTTCTAAACCAGAGCATTTACATAAAACCCGAATTACCTTAATTAACTCATTTTTCACACTATCCGAAGATGGGCAAAATTTTACAGCATCAATAAAATTGGCATCTATAGCTAGTTTATCCTTTGGCAAATGTTTGTTAGCAATATAAAAATAACTATTAAAAGTATTGTTGCTTTTGAGAGTCCGTTTCCTAGTTTGGAAATAATTGTTTTCAAAATCAGAAACCAACTCTCCCATTGTGATAAATTTCGCTTTAAATCTAGTTTTGCCTAAATATTTATCAGTCCAAACAAATTGTTTTCTGGAAATTAATTTTCCCAACTCATTAGCTTCTTCTTCTGCCGTATTTAAACCATCAAAACTAAAGGGAATACCCAAAGAAATATCATATTGCTTTGTCCCGCTACCGTTTTTATCAATATCACCTGGTTTAATAGGTAAGGTAGTTCTCAACTGTAATGAATTGCCGGATTTTCTGACAGAAACACTCACCCTAGCGGCTCTTAGTCTAGCATTAATTGCCTTTAATTCTGTTGTCAGTTTTGCCGTTAAGTGATTTTCTTGATTTTCTACTGCTTGCATTCTGCCTAAATATCCCCCGTCGGTAATAGCTGTTTGGTGAAAATCGGCAAATGCTTCCTGTGTTCTGTCCATACCCTAGATTTACCCTAATAAAAAAACTGCTCACTCCAGACAATGATTGCGGCAAACATAGTTGAAAATGAACATTTTCCGGCTTTTCAAATTATCTTATTACTCTTTATCGTGAAGGTAAAGCACAAGAAATCTACATCGTTACATCAGGTGAAATGATGGCGATGTACGCTGCAAACAACATCGCTCGTGGTGTACTTAAATATGCTCACTCCGGTGGAGTTCGTTTAGGTGGTTTGATCTGTAACAGCCGTAACACAGACCGAGAAATCGAATTAATCGAAACCTTGGCAAAACGGTTGAACACCCAAATGATTCACTACGTTCCCCGCGACAACATAGTTCAACACGCTGAATTACGTCGTATGACAGTGAACGAGTATGCACCAGAAAGCAAACAAGCTAACGAATACCGCGCACTAGCTAAGAAGATCATCAACAACACTAACCTCACCATCCCTACACCTATCGAAATGGAAGAGTTGGAAGAATTGTTGATTGAGTTCGGTATTCTCGAAAGCGAAGAAAATGCTGCAAAATTGATTGCTAAATCAGTATAATTCGCTGCTGAGAAAGAATTTTCTAACACCGGGAAAAAGGCAGAGAGCAGCACATCATCGCTCTCACCTTTGACCCACATTTCCCCTATCGCTACAGGGGGATGGTATTCCATTTCCCAAAATTCATCCCTATTTTCGTTCCTTTAGGAGCAAGAGAGACTAACAATGACTCCTCCAGACGACAAGAAGATTGTTGAACAAAGAAAAGAACTAGTTAAAGAAGTTCTCAAAGCTTACCCCGAAAAAGCTGCTAAGAAGCGTGAAAAGCATTTAAACGTATTTGAAGAAGGTAAGGCTGATTGTGGTGTTAAATCTAACATCAAATCCTTGCCTGGTGTAATGACCGCTCGTGGTTGTGCTTACGCAGGTTCTAAAGGTGTGGTTTGGGGTCCTATCAAGGACATGATCCACATCAGTCACGGTCCCGTTGGTTGCGGTTACTGGTCTTGGTCTGGTCGTCGTAACTACTACTTAGGTACAACAGGTGTTGATACCTTCGGTACTATGCACTTCACCTCCGACTTCCAAGAACGCGACATCGTGTTTGGTGGTGACAAGAAACTGACTAAATTAATTGAAGAATTAGATGTATTATTCCCCCTAAATCGTGGGGTTTCTATTCAATCTGAATGTCCTATCGGTTTGATTGGGGATGACATCGAAGCAGTAGCTAGAAAGACATCCAAAACCATCGGTAAGCCAGTTATTCCTGTCCGTTGCGAAGGTTTCCGTGGTGTGTCTCAGTCTTTAGGACACCACATCGCTAACGACATGATTCGTGACTGGGTATTCCCCAAAGCAGATCAAGGTAAGAAAGACGGTACATTGAAGTTTGAAGGCACTCCTTATGACGTAGCCATTATTGGTGACTACAACATCGGTGGTGATGCTTGGGCCAGCCGGATTTTGTTAGAAGAAATCGGTTTGCGCGTTGTTGCTCAATGGTCTGGTGACGGTACAATCAACGAAATGTTGATGACCCCCAACGTGAAGATGAACCTCATCCACTGTTACCGCTCGATGAACTACATCAGCCGTCACATGGAAGAAGCTTATGGTATACCCTGGTTAGAATATAACTTCTTTGGTCCTACCAAAATTGCTGAGTCTTTACGCGAAATCGCTTCTAAGTTTGATGCGAAGATCCAAGCAAATGCTGAAAAAGTAATTGCTAAGTATCAACCTACCATGGATGCGATCGTTAGTCAATATCGCCCCCGTTTGGAAGGTAAGACAGTTGCAATGATGGTTGGTGGTTTACGTCCCCGTCACGTTGTTCCCGCTTTCCAAGATTTGGGAATGAAGATGATTGGTACTGGTTATGAGTTCGCTCACAGTGACGACTATAAACGTACTACTCACTACATCGAAAACGGAACTATCGTTTATGACGACGTTACCGCTTACGAATTTGAAGAGTTCATCAAAGCATTGAAGCCTGACTTAGTTGCTTCTGGTGTGAAAGAGAAGTATGTATTCCAAAAAATGGGTCTTCCTTTCCGTCAAATGCACTCTTGGGATTACTCCGAACTTGCTCATGTTGCTGGAAAGGTGCATTAATTTGAGGTTTTTTGGTTGGGTAATTAAGAGAGTTTAATTTTTAGACTAAATGCAATTTATTATGTTCTATAATAACATTGTTTGTGGATAACTGCAAGTAGTAAAAGTCTGATTTTATCTGATTTTGAGATGGTTGTAAATTTGTGATGTTTGGTGATTTGGTTAAATTTGATAACTTTTTGTGGGTTGATTTTATAGACTAAATAGTAGGGTGCGTCAGACAAATAACTTAGTTAAAAAAAGATAAATTAAAAATCTGATGT
>NZ_VILC01000068.1:32672-33278 GCF_009712065.1 Aphanizomenon sp. UHCC 0183
ACCCTACAAATAGATTTATATTATTCATGTCCAATATTTTCAGGAATATTCAAAGATTCATTTGCACCCCAATCTTGAGGATAAATTCCTTTTGCAACAAATCGGTGAAAACTAGAAAATTGCCAATTTTGTGGTGATTGGCATAAACCATGTTTTACAGAATTATAATGAATGTAATCACAGTGATTACTAAAATCTTTTTCATTTCTAATTAAATGCTCCCAATAGCGTCTTTGCCATAAATTCTTTTCTTGACGTTTTTCACGAGATAAGCTAATTTCTGTTGAAATTTGTAGTTTATGTCCACAACTACGAGTAACAAAACTTTTCAAATAACGCCAACGAATGGGATAGTTACTATCGCCTTCGGGAAGAGTCCAGATACAATGAAAATGATCGGGTAGAAGTGCGATCGCATCAATAGAAAATGGATATAATTTTTGTGTTCTTTGTAAACCTTTGCGTAAAGTCTCCCGTCCAATATCAGTACATAACCAAGGTATTCTTTTATAGGTTACTTGGGTAAAAAAATATGTCGCACCAGGCATAATAATTCGGCGATAGTTAGACATAATTAAAATGGATTTATGATAAATAATTATATCC
>NZ_VILC01000068.1:33484-37950 GCF_009712065.1 Aphanizomenon sp. UHCC 0183
GACGCACCCTACTGAGTGATATCGTAACATTTTCGGATTCATGTTATAATTAACAAATAATTACTTGGTATCATATCATGATGATTACTCAAGCACCAGAATCTCCATCTAACACATTAGGAGATATATCAGAAGAGATAACTTTTCCACCCAGTGACCTATATAGTGATGAACCTCCCGTAGAAACAGAACTACATTTACGACAAATTATTCTCCTCTTTAAATGTTTAGAATGGCTATGGAAGGAGAGAACAGATTTTTACGCTGTCGGAAACCTAAGTATTTACTATAGTCCTCATCAAAAAAAATCAGAAGACGTTAGAGGTCCAGATTTTTTCGTAGTTCTAGGAACGGAAAGAAAAACTAGAAAAAGTTGGGTAGTGTGGGAAGAAAATGGTAAATATCCTAACCTGATTGTGGAAATTCTTTCACCAACTACAGCGAAAACTGATAGAGAAACTAAGAAAGAACTTTATCAAGATATTTTCCGCACACCTGAATATTTTTGGTTTGATCCCTATACCTTAGAATTTGCAGGTTTTTATTTAATACATGGTAAATATCAAGTTGTAGAACCGAATGAAAATGGACATTTATGGAGTCAAGAACTGGGTTTATATTTGGGAATTGACCGGGGTTTATTAAGGTATTTTACATCTGCTGGATATTTAGTTCCTACACCGGAAGAAAGTGCAGAATTTGAAGCACAAAGAGCAACAATTGAAGCACAAAGAGCAGCAATTGAAGCTCAAAGAGCAACAATGTTTGATGAAAAAGCTCAACGGTTAGCAGCAAAGTTGCGAGAATTAAATATTGATCCAGATACAATTTAATTTAAATTTAGATCCCCGACTTCTCAAAGAAGTCGGGGATCTAGTCTAGTTGTAATCTAGTTTATGGTAAAATTTCCTAATCAGAGGTGAAATCTCTAAACTCACTTCTGCATTTATCTGTTGGGTAGAAACAAGAAAACGCCTTTTTAGGGATTGAATACTACTAACTATTGGCTCATAAACTTGATGACTATTTTCCAGTTCACTTAATAAAATTGAGCCATTTTGACTAGCTATAAAATGCAATAATTCTACTTCTGATGGTGGTAAGATATCTAAACTTTGCTCTAAAAAAGCCGTTAATTCAATATCTATGAAAGGTTGATCTAGCTGCAAAAATTTATTGGTATCACCTGCAAATAGTTCTTGAATAAGATAACCAATAATTTGTAAATATTGGGGGGTTCTTTCATAAATATTCAGCAATTTTTGATAATTTTCTTCATTCTTTAAGCCATATTTTTTAAGAATGTTTACACCATCATCATCTAATCCCAATAATTCCAGGGTGAAAACATGACTTTCAGATCCCCGACTTCTCAAAGAAGTCGGGGATCTAGGGATCGATAATTCACGAATTTCCTCACTACTATTGATAATTAGACAACTTCGATGTTTTGTTGTTGATAATAACTTAAATAGATTTCCGTATTCTTCATACCCTTGTTGATATTTACCTGATACTTGATGCTTTGAAAAAATACAGTTAACATCGTCAATGATAATCAGATAAGAGTGTTTTTCTATGGCTTTTTTAAATTGTGAAAGTTGATGAGGTGAATTATCTGGAATAAGCTGATCATTAGGGTAAATTGTCTCTGTGATTAGTTGTGTTAAACTGGGTAGAGATTTTAAACTTTTATAAATAACAAACTCAAAATTTTCTTTGATATTATCAACTAATTTTAAAGCTAAAGCAGTTTTTCCAATACCTTTAATACCCAGTAAGGTTATTAAATTACATTTTCCTTGGAGGATTTTTTGTTGTAGTAATGATAATTCTACTTTGCGTCCATAAAAATCACCGATTTCAGGTGCATCTTTTAAATCTAGATGAGAGGTTATCTTTTCTTTTTTATGGATAATTTCATGATTTTCTGGTGATGGTGCAGATTCTTTAAATAGATTAAGTAGGTGAACAAAATAAAAATGAGGGGTATTGCGTTTTGTAAAATGGCTGAAACTCAATCAGAATCTCGCATTGAGACAACTTTACATACCGTTATATACCTTTAAATTTTTCTGTTCACCTACTTACCACTATTAATTTGTATTCCCTTGAAAATATTAGTTGAAGAGAAACTACATCTACCTAAAGTTGACTTGACATTAAATTTATTAACTTTTTTTCCAACTGCTTGAGATAAGGATTTCCACAGTTTACTGGCGCTATCCTTGATGTATTTTTCGCTGTGTTGGTGTTCCTTGGCGATATCTGCGTAAGATCTACCCTGTAGTGTCCCTTCCAGGATAGCTCTTTGTAAATCATTGAGATGCTGTCCTTGATGCTCAAAGACTTGGTTATCTGCAATTTCAATTATCTCTTCAATATTTAACACTACTCCCCCCCTTCAAGTCAAGACTTTTTGATATTCTATCATGCTTTTAATACGTCTTCTGGGGAGACTACACAGACAAAACCCATCTGCGCTGGTTGGAAATTTGTTAGCCTGGCGACTGGAAGTCACGGCTACACAGACAAAACCCGCCTTCGCGGGTTGGAAACTTGTTAGCCTGGCGACTGGAAGTCACGGCTACACAGACAAAACTCGCCTTCGCGGGTTTGGTGTAAGAGATAAATTTTTGACTAATGGCGTTTGTGAAGATTTTTATGGGTGACAGAATATTACTTTTAGAGACTTTTTCACGCTTTTACATACTTTTGAGGTCTTGACATCCTCTTTTGGGCGTATTAAAGTCAGTATGTTTTCAAACTGTTGTAATTTATTGTGGGTCGGGTAGTGAATTTCATATTTATCTACATTTACTCCCAATAACAATTTGTACGTTATTTAAACGGGGGAATTGACATGAATAAGATCATATCATCTGCGATCGCTGTTTCTGCTATTACTGTATCTACTGTCTTTGGTTTAAGTTTAGTTAATGTCAACTCTTCCAAAGCTGGACAAAATCCTTTAGCTTTTTTCGGGAAAGAAACACGGTTAAGGAAAACTGGAACTAAATTCGTGACAGGAAAAGCAACAGCCCCTGTTCAGATCTGCAAGAGTGCATTGAAAGGATCTGAGTGTAAATATTCAAAAACTGTAAAGTATACCCATGAACTTACTTCGACTGGGAAAGTAGATATTCAGATGCTTAGTGCGGAATCCGGTTTTAAATCTGGGAGTGAGTATTCTGAAACGGTAGAACACACCGTAAAACTTGAACCTAATCAAGGTACAAAGATTTATGTAGCTCCCACAGGAAATCAAACCACATGGGAATATCAAGAAGAGAAGCAAAAAGGTCAGTGGGTTACAATAGGAAAGGCATCGGTAACAATATGGAGTGGTGTAAAGATAAGAGACATGCGATGTACTCGTTGCTAGTCAAGGTGGTTGTGGATATTGATTGATGGATCTGATGCGTGACGCATTTTGTAAGTTGTAGTGACAAGACTGCCAGGGGAAACGCATCTAAATGTTTCCCCTGGAGTACAAGCCAACTGAAAAGACCGATCTCATAAAGTATTAAACAATTGATGGTAAATAATATTATGACATCCGATCAAATTTCAATAGAAGTCAATGGTAAGGTATATGTCTTTCAACTGTCTGCTTACGGAAATGAGCAAGATCAAGATCAGACGGATCAAGAAGGAACTGTAAAAGTTAATGGAAATGAATTAGAACTTCAGGGAAGTCTATGGCGAAAAGTCAAGATTGACCATAAAATCACCCCTAAAACAATTTTAGAATTTGAATTTCAGGGTATTAAAGAAGGAGAGATTCACAGTATAGGATTTGATAACGATAATGTGGTGTACGATAAAAACCTTCTTAATGATCAAACGACTGACGATACAACTTTTCAGATATGGGGATCACAGGAATCAAGTTTTAAATGGAATCCAATCACTAACGGTATTGATAGATATGCAACGAATTTGGGGTGGCATAAATACAAAATTTTATTAGAAGATCACTTCAACGGTAGGTTTTCTTACCTAACATTTGGTAATGATCAGGATGTTACTAATCCGACTGCCACTGCTAAATTCCGTGGACTGAAGATTTATGAAAACCCGGATACTCCTGAAGATCCAAATCCCGGACTTTTTGAAAAACAGCTATCTAATACAAATATTTATGCTATAAAGACGTACGGATCTTTTATATATATTGCGGGATCTACTAGTAAAAACCTAGATGGAAAAATTAATAATGGTAAAAATGATGCTTTCATCAGTAAGTACACTCTTGAAGGTAATTTAGATTCGACAGAACTGTTAGGATCACAAGGCGATGAATCCGCCAGGGCGCTGGCAATAAATACTGATGGTTGGATATATCTTGCCGGTAGTACCATTAGTGATAATAGTGATGTCTTTGTTGCACAATTGAAAGCTGATAATCCAGTGGCTTCAGTGGCTTACTTCCCGATATACGGAACTAATAAAAATGAATACCC
>NZ_VILC01000069.1:0-5632 GCF_009712065.1 Aphanizomenon sp. UHCC 0183
TAATTACTTAAAACATTTAATACAACAATCATGACTTTTCAAACACCCTCTTAAGGCAAAACTTAAACTGGTCATCCACAGACTTTATTAACGCTCTAGAATCCCTGCAAAAACGCTATTTAATCACCAAAATCAAAGCAGATAAGACCCAATTTGATTTGTCTCCACTTTTTAAAGAATACGTCAAAACCCTTGATAAGTAGATTAGTAGTTCGATCGCTATTTCTGTGAGTCGTGATTTTTGGGCGATAGCGAAGCGCTCCGTAGGAATCGCCTCAATTGTCTATCTGTTGAAGGGTTTGCGGTATGCGATCGCTTGTTGATTTTTTGCGAAATTGCGATATAAATGTTATGCTTGACGTAATACATAACACTTGCCTATGCCTGAAAAATATAAAGACAAACGCACAGCCGAATTTGCTGCGGGCGATCGTGTCAAAGAATTTCAGGCATTTGAAAGACAAGCATACAAACGTCTAGAAATTCTAGAAGCCGCACCTAATAAAGAATCCTTAATGGCCTTGCCAAGTAACCGTTTTGAGGCACTAGGCGGAGATAGAAAAGGGCAGTACAGCATTCGTATAAATGACAAATGGCGTATTTGTTTTGAGTGGACAGAAACAGAAAATCGGCCATTTAATATCGAAATTGTTGATTATCACTAAAGGAGAAAACAACTATGGCACGACCTGCAATTCACGCTGGTGAAATCTTATCCGATGAACTAAAAGAGCTTGGGATTAGCGCATCAGAACTAGCGCGATCGCTCCATATACCCACAAATCGGATTACGCAAATCCTCAAAGGGCAAAGAGGTATCACTGCTGACACAGCATTACGTCTAGGACGATGGTTTGGCACTGGTGCAGAACTATGGCTTAATTTGCAAAAAGCTTATGAGTTACGCCTAGCCGAAGAGTTAATGGGAGAAGAAATTCAAAATACGATTCAACCTCGTTCATCTATAAACAATCAGCCGTTAGTTCAAGTTTAGATAAATAAATTTTGAGTATCGGGAATGCGACAGCGAACCGTGTCCTAGTAATCGCTATTCCTGTAAGTCGTGATTTTTAGGCGATAGCGAAGCGCGACCTAGGAATCGCTATTCCTGTGAGTTGTGATTTTCAGGACTAGGGATCGCTTTTTATTGGTTTTAGGACGCGATTTAAGGTTCAGGTATCTCCAACTGACGACAAATTCTAAAAACGGTAAAGTCAACAATCTCTCTATGACGAGGAATTGCTGTACGACGACCGTTAAGGGGATTTTCCCAAATAGAATGTTCGCTTCCTTCTCTTAATAAATAACAGCCATGTTGACTGAGGTGACGTAACAAATCTCGACGTTTCATTAAGCTACAAAACTAGGAACAACTTGAACATGATTTGCTGCTGAGAAAATCAAATAAATTGGTTCCTCTAAATCCGCTTCTGGTTCCGTTAATTGTTCATTCGGCAACGGTAAAGATTCTCCCTGAGATAAATAAACCTCTGCCATATCAACTAATGCACTCGCCAAAGAACGACGGACTATAGATAAATCTTCTCCCCAAGAAATCGCTCCAGGAAAGTCTAATACTTCCCCATGAACTCCCTTGTCTAAAAACTTATACATTGCCTTATAAGTAAGCATGATTTATGTATCCTAGAGCAATAAACAATTCTCCTATTTTGACACTCTCCGGTCTAAAAACGCGGAGATTCTATAGAGAGTTTCAGTCTATATCCCTCAGTTATCCCAGTTTCAGGCATTGCCTTAAATATTTGGGTTCTTGCCCTGATTTCGTTGGCCCTGGCGGGTGAAATCATATCTGACAAGCGTAACTTTCCGAGAGTCCCTCGGTAGCTTTTTATGTCTTTAGTGACAATTTAGTTGTATCACGAATATGGATTAAAATTTGAAATAATTTCAAATTTTCAAATTAACGTCAATGCAGGATAAAGGAAAGCCTCTAGCCTTCATCTCTTGTCTAAAGCCCAAATGTGGCTGACTGAGTCAGCCACATTTTCAAGGGTTTTCGGCGTTCTTCCTTATAAAACACAGGCAATTGTGATGGCCAGTTTTTTTGGAGATGAGAGGCGATAGCGAACGCATTGCGTCCCGGAGAGAACTAGCGCGACCTAGTAATCGCTAATTTATAGCATTACTTTCAGTTAATAGACATCAAATTCTCAAAAGGATGACGATTTTTCCAGCGGTAAGTATTAAAGTCCCGAAAATCAACAGATAAAATCCGCCCATGCCCCAAATGTTCGGCAAGAATAATCAATGAAGCGTCCACTAAATCCATTGGCAGGGAAATATATTGATTCATCAATTCACTGATTCTTTTCCCATCTTGAACCTTGAGATCAAAAACCTCAAAAGCACCAATTTCTAAGCTATGAATAAACGTCTGTTGAGCATTTGTGCCTGTACGTTTCAAGAGAATATGACAAGCTTCCGTAATCACACACCATGTTGTAACCAAAGGCTCATCAATCGTATCTAGAACTTCTTGAGCGAGAACATGATAATCATCACGGCGATTGATTAATGCTATCCAAAAGCCAGAATCAACGATGACCATATTTTTCGTTAAGACTTTCAGTGAGATATTGCTTGTAATTAACCGACAAATCAGAGTCCCCTTCGGCACAACCAATCAGCCCTGATTCTCTAAGGAGTTGCAAAGGTTTTACAGGGGATTCTTGATGTAATTTTTCATAATAAAGATCGATCGCCACTTTCATAATGTCAGACACACCTTGATTTGTCCGCTGGCGAATGTAATTAAACTTATTAGCGCGATCGCTATCGAGCCTTGCATTAACCCTCATATTTTTGCTTGTCATAACTCTGTATGACAATACTATAGCTCAAAAAATTCAAGGTTAAGTAGTTCTCAAATAGTTTCCTCATGGGGCGATAGCGAAGCGCTCCGTCGGAATCGCTATTACTATGAGTCGTGATTTTTAGGCGATAGCGAAGCGCTCCGTCGGAATCGCTATTCTATCGTGGTTTGTTATTCTCAAGGGTAATTAATGGGATAATATCAAAAAAAGACTTATCAAAGGTAATGAATATGACAGATACAATCCAGTTAACATCAGAACAAATTGCAATATATCGCAGTGAACTAGCAGATAATTCTGATTTTTTAGCTGCACTTGATGTAATCGAAGAATGGGATGGAGATTTGGCGGATGCGGCTGAATCCATTGCTACTCGAAATGGCATTGAAGGAGTCGAAGATAACGCTGATATGCGTTGGTTTGTTATTGTTCTTAATAAATGTCGTGAATCTATTTGTCAGCAAAGATACGAAATTGTGCGAGAAAAAATTGTCCCTGCACTTATCCCTACGTTAACAGAGATGGTAGCAGCATCTTTTCTATGTCCCCCAGGTATTGCGACACTTTTATCAACTCCAATTGCTATTTATGTTCAAGAGGAAGGAATGGACAAGTTTTGTCAAATTTCCACCGATGACTAAACTCCTGTTGCTATAAATGCAGTCCAATAATAGGGACTTTCAAATGGATAGGGTTGACGTTTAACCGCAGCTTCTAATAAGTCTTTAAATTTATTGCGATCGCGTTTATTATCGGCAAATGCTTCAATTAATAATTTTTGAAATTCGGAGTTGTTTTTTATTCTTACTAACTTCTTACTGGTGAGAGTTCTTAACCAAGTTTGAGTGTTATTTAAAACAATAGCAATACTCCCTTGATCTTGGATAGAAATTCGTTTAAGATCGTGATAAAACTTAGTCATAAATAACGTTGTTGCTAGAGGATCTACTGTCCAAAGGGTGCTAACAACACTAGAACTCCCTGCAAATAGAAAACCACTGGGTAAACCCACATATTCATCACTGATACTATCAGCTTTACTTTCGATTATGCCACTTTCACAAGCGGAAAAGGTGACTAAACGGCATTCTCTTAAATCAAGTTTTTCAAAGACTTCTGCTAGGGTTAGATTGGCTGATTCTCCTAAGTTGCCTTCTGGATCTGCTAACATTAAAGCGGAATCTCTAGGAGATTTATTATCAAATTTACCATGACATGAAAAGTGAATACAATGGGATGCTTGTAATTCTTGACGACGGTTTTCTAGGGTTTGTTCTGATGCTTCTGATTCACCAATAATAATGATTTTTTCTGGATCAAATCCTTGACTGATTCTCTCTATTTCTATATTTGCTCCTAATAGGGGTTTTAGGTCTTTTCTGGTGGGGTTTTTAATAGCAAAAAGACGATCAAAGTTTTCACGCTGTGATAATTTTACCAGTTTTAAAAGTTGGCAACTGGGAATATATCCTACACCTTTAGAAAAGCGTTGATAGAGAAATTGTCCATTTTGTAGGGGTAAACAATGAAGGGGAATAATATGTAAAAACCAATGGGGAATGATGATTAAACGATCGCAGTCTTGGGGAATCAGTTCTAAAAGTTCATCAATGTGGATAATTTCTGATAGTTGATTTAAACGAGAATTAAGATTATTAATCCACTCGGTTTTATTATTTTCGTATGCCTCACGATAATCTTTAATAAAATTAATCAATTTGTCTCGATCTGTTGTTGAAGATTGCCAAACTTTTAATCCTTGGGAAGTTACAACAAACGCCATAATACTATCCCCTGAAATATACCATTCTAGAATGACAGTTTGTTGATCAATTAAGGATTGAATCTCAGTTAAGGGAATAGTTTGAACTTTTTGAGTTAAGCTAAAAGTGGGATCTATGGGGGTTATTTTACGGTCAATGAGTTGATTTAATTCTTGTTTTAAATGATTGAGGTGAGTATAGTCATTTAAGATGGGTTGTTTTTGTTCATCTAGGGTTAAAATTACTCCACTATTGCGGGTTTGTTCTTGGATAGCTAACTGTTGTTCTTCCCCAATAATGGCACGACGGAGGCGATCTAATTTGGTAATAATAGTCTGGGGGATATTACCTTTAGGATAGATATCTCGGTCGGTAAGCAATTGAACTAGATAGCGGGTTTTGCTGCGTTCAACGTATTCTAAAGCGCGATCTTTTTGATTGAGGTTGAGATAGGATTGAACTATGCCATGATAAACATCCATTGCATCGGAGAGGATTTCTTGTTGTCGTTGGGGGTTTAAGGCTTGGAGTCGGGTATTTTCTACTGCTTCGATGGCTAAGTTGTAGCCTTTGATGGCGGTTTCCCAGTCTTCGATAAGGAGGTTAGCAGTATGTCCTAAGTTTCGTCCTGTTCGTAAACAGTCTACAGGAAAAGCAGTGGGGGTATATACTTCTAAAGACAGGTTATAAGCTGCAATAGCTAACTTTAGATTATCAGCCCATTCCCCTCTAATGCGATGTCTATAAGCATTCCCCAGATTATTTTGTGACCTTGCCCAATCTTGAGGAAAATCTTCACGGGTATATATTTCTAAAGACTGGTTATAAGCTGCAATGGCTAACTCTAGATTCTCTGCCTTTTCCCCTCTGATGCGACTATCATAAGCTATCCCTAGATTATTTTGTGACCTTGCCCATTCAGAAGGAAAAGCATCACGGGTTCTTACTTCTAAAGACTGGTTATAAGCTGCAATGGCTAACTCTAGATTCTCTGCCCTTTCCCCAAGAATGCGTTGACTATAAGCATTACCCAAA
>NZ_VILC01000069.1:5988-27128 GCF_009712065.1 Aphanizomenon sp. UHCC 0183
ATATACTTCTAATGACAGGTGATAAGCCGCAATAGCTAACTCTAGATTATATTCTCTTTCCCCTCTGATGCGAATTTGATAAGCAGACCCCAGATTATTTTGTGTCGTTGCCCAATATTCAGGACAAGCTTCACGGGTATATACTTCTGAGAGGGTCTGATAGCCTGTAATAGCAATTTCCAGATTATTAGCCCGACTTCCCAAGGGAAACTGTGCAATATTATTACATAAATTCAATCAATTCCTGATTTGCTTGCAGAATATTATTGAGTTCCTCACCATCGGCACAAGTGAGCAACTGTTCAATTAAATTAATATAAGCTTGTAATCTGGCTTGATCCATAACCGTACCCTCCAACCCCAAATAGTTAAAATAGAATTATAATCAATCAAATAATTACATAAATCATAGTTTAGCGTAATATTGCGTGATACCGAGCGATCATACTAAAGTTAAGTGGGGGTACATTACTGTGAGTCATGATTTTTAGGCGATAGCGAAGCACTCCGTGGGAATCGCATAACATAGAATAGAATTATAACTGACTTCAAAACAGCAAATTATATGCTAGAAGCAAATGTACGGGACAACCAAGAGCTTTCTGGGCTAATCCAACAAGCGAACTCTAAGCGAGAAGCGATCGCCTTAGTTCAAGAAGGGCAGCAAAAAGCAGTGCTGTTAAGTTTAGAAATGTTTCAATATTTGATAGGAATTAGTAATCGCCGAGAACAGCTATCAAACGAAGGATTTGCAACTATGTCCCATCAACTTTTTACCAAATCTGGCTATGACTCAACCGACAAAATTATGGAACTTATTCAGGACGTAAAACAAGAAATATCCACAGAAAGAGAGCAAAGGCTAAATGACAGTGAAATCAAGTTCTAGTCTACCCAAATCGGTATTTCTCGACACAAATATCTACATTCTGGGAGCGCTTGATTTAAACAGCGATGAAAGCAAAATTTTATCATTGCTAGTCAGTGATGAAAATAGCGATGAGCAAACTAGAGTTATCTTCTCTCAAGAACTTATCGATCAAATCTTACGAGTTGGTAAACGCTTGCAAAACAAAGACTGGTCAAGTGGTCTGTTAATAAGACTTTGGCAGCAATTGAAAGTAGATTTCATATTTGTAGAAGACCAAGATATTCAAGCGATAGCTGATGCTGGCATAATTCCCCGTGAAGATGCAGGTGTTTATCTAACTGCCAAGCAAGGAAAAGCAAAATGTTTTGTATCCAGAAATTACAAACTAATTCGCGCACTTGTCGAGCAAACTGAAGAATTTGAATGTTTCACTCCCAGCGAGTTTTTACAAAAATATGCCCCATAAGCTACGAGAACTAAACTTCCAAAATTCATGTAAATACTACAAGGATTTAACTGTGATTACAAATGCTAGTAGCCTTACCCTTAGCAATCTCCGTCAAACCTTTGGCTTGAGACTCGACACTAGCGATCGCTTTTTTGATGAATGGTTAAATAATTCACCAACACTAACGGAAGCGGAACTACAAGGACTAGATCGCCTCACTCGCAACTATACCTATCTCAGTCAAGAGGAAGCGCCCCTTGAAGAAATTGTTAAGCTTGTCGTGGTGTCGCCATTGCTAGATTTGGCTGGTTTCTATCAATTTCCTTTTTTGGTAAAAGCAGAAGTAAGTACCAGTATCGAAGTTGCTGATGAAGCTAATGCTATAGCGGTTCAAGGCAGAATTGATATTTTGGTAATCCAAGATAGTTTTTGGATTTTGGTAATCGAATCAAAACCTGCAAGGCTGGACGTTACCGCAGGAATTCCCCAAGCACTTACTTATTTGTTGAGCGCTCCTAATTTGCAGTCAAGTTGCTATGGAATGGTGACAAATGGCAGAGAAGTATTGTTTTTGAAGTGCAATCGCCACCAAGATGTCCCTAAATATACGCGATCTCACACTTATCGGTTACTTGAAAATACAGCAGAACGTATTCAAGTTTTACAGGGGCTTAAACAAATTGGGGCTTATATTGGCAGTTCAAGAAGTTAGGCGATGGCTCGAAGAATATTATCAGGTATTAAGACGCTCATAATCAAGCTTGTAGTTGTAATTTATATAATTTTAGCAATTCTTCATGTATAAGTTAATTTTGAGACAAGCCATATAAAAAATGGCAAATGAGGAAAATTAAGCTAATTTAAAATTATTTATTTCCCCAATCCTTAACCACTGTGAGTCTTGTACCATTAAATTCCAGGGATATTTTACAAAGTATAAGTAGGTGAGCGTTGAAAATTGTCGTTATGGCAAGGCAAAAGGCAAGAGGCAAGAGTGAAGAGGGTTTGGGCGATTTTACATTTCTTTACACAGTTTGGTTTTATTGTGTTCACCTACTTAGTCGTCAAATATGTACTAGATAAGTTAAAGATGGAAATAACTGACAAATTGACTCTCAAAGCTTGCTTCCAGCATTCTCATGTCTAATTCACCGCAACTGAAGTTGATAAAATTCCCCCCTGTTGGGTAGTTTGTGTAAGGATACAATCACTGCTTAGGCGTGGTATTTCATCTTGACATTTCGCAAAAATTAACCCAACTTAACTATTTAGCTGCATAGCTATTATTTTTTTTAATTTCCATGTCAACTCTCGTTATTGTCGAATCTCCCACAAAAGCTCGTACCATTCGCAACTACCTACCAAAAGACTATGTGGTAGAAGCTTCAATGGGTCATGTCCGTGACCTTCCCCAGTCGGCTAGTGAAATTCCCGCAGCCGTGAAAGGGGAAAAATGGGCGCAGCTTGGGGTCAATGTAGAAGCCGACTTTGAACCGATTTATGTCGTTCCCAAAGACAAAAAGAAAATTGTCACTCAGCTTAAAGAAGCCCTCAAGGGTGTAACTGAACTGATTTTAGCAACAGACGAAGACCGGGAAGGGGAAAGTATTAGTTGGCATTTATACCAATTGCTCAAGCCGAAAGTGCCAACAAAGCGCATGGTATTTCATGAAATTACCAAGGAAGCCATTCAAAAAGCTTTGAAGGACTGCCGTAATATTGATGAGCAGGTAGTTCGCGCCCAAGAAACCCGAAGAATTTTAGACCGATTAGTAGGATATACCCTATCGCCGCTACTGTGGAAAAAAATTGCCTGGGGGTTATCCGCTGGGCGAGTGCAATCTGTAGCAGTACGTCTATTAGTAATTAAAGAACGCCAGCGTCGGGCTTTCCATGAAGGCACATACTGGGATTTAAAAGCCAGTTTAGAACAAGAAAAAAGTCTATTTAGCGCAGTCCTGGTGACTCTAGGCGGCACGAAAGTTGCCACAGGCAGCGATTTTGACTCAACAACGGGCAGAATTACCACAGGTCGCAATGTAATTTTACTTAATGAAGAGCAAGCGGAAACTTTAAAAACCCGTCTAGAAGGGAAAATCTGGACAGTGACGGATATGGAAGAACGTCCTGTCACCCGCAAACCAGCGCCACCGTTCACTACTTCCACACTGCAACAAGAATCTAACCGCAAGTTGCGCTTATCGGCACGGGATACGATGCGAGTGGCTCAAAATTTGTATGAGCAGGGGTATATTACCTATATGCGGACAGATTCGGTACATTTGTCCGACCAAGCGATTACTGCTGCCCGTGCTTGTGTGGAGCAAAAATATGGAAAACAATATCTTAGTCCCCAACCTAGACAATACACGACCAAATCTAAAGGCGCACAAGAAGCTCACGAAGCCATTCGTCCCGCTGGTAGTAGTTTCCGCACACCCCAAGACACAGGTTTAGCTGGACGAGAATTTGCTCTTTATGATTTGATTTGGAAGCGTACAGTCGCCTCACAAATGGCTGACTCTCGCCAAACTCAAGTTACTGTGCAAATCCAAGTGGAAGATGCTGGTTTTCGTTCCTCTGGTAAGCGGATAGATTTTCCCGGCTACCTTCGCGCTTATGTGGAAGGTTCGGATGATCCTGAAGCCGCTTTAGAAGACCAAGAAGTAATTTTACCTGCTCTGAAAGTTGGTGATCATCCTCAATGTAAAGAATTGGACGCGGTAGGCCATGAAACCCAACCTCCTGCCCGTTATACTGAAGCAACTTTGGTGAAAACTTTGGAAAGTGAAGGCATTGGTCGTCCTAGTACCTACGCCAGCATTATTGGCACAATCATTGATAAAGATTATGCTCAGTTGCTGAATAATGCTCTAATTCCTACTTTCACGGCTTTTGCTGTGACTGATTTACTGGAAAAACATTTTCCAGATATTGTTGACCCTAGTTTTACTTCTAAAATGGAGCAAACCTTGGATGAAATTTCCACGGGTGAAGCTCAATGGCTACCCTACTTAAAGAAATTCTATCTTGGTGAACAAGGTTTAGAAACTTTGGTAAGGGAAAGGGAAACAGAAATTGATGCCGGCAAGGCTAGAACTGTAGAACTAGAAAATTTAGATGCTAAAGTCCGTATTGGTAAATATGGACCTTACATTGAAGTTACCAATGGTGAGGAAGTAATTACCGCTTCTATTCCTAAGAACCTGACTCCGGCTGACCTTGACCCTAAACAGGTGGAAATTCTCCTCAAACAAAAAATTGTGGGACCTGACCAAGTTGGTCGTCACCCAGAAACCGGAGAACCTATTTATATCAAGATTGGTACTTATGGACCTTATGTGCAGCTAGGCGATAAGACTGAGGAAAATCCTAAACCCAAACAAGCTTCTTTCCCCAAGGGTGTGACACCGGAAACACTCACTTTGGATATGGCTGTTGGTTTATTATCTCTTCCCCGCGCTTTGGGAACTCACCCAGAAACTGGTGGCAAAGTCCAAACTAGTTTAGGAAGATTTGGCCCCTATGTTGTCCATGACCAAGGAAAGGAGGGAAAAGATTATCGTTCTCTCAAATCTACTGATAATGTCTTGACAATTTCTTTGAATCGTGCTTTAGAATTATTGGCAGAGCCGAAAAAGGGTCGGTCCGCTGCTAAGAGTAAGTCCAAGGAAGCTTTACGGGAGTTGGGTACGCATCCAGAAGATGATTCACCAGTTAATATCTATGATGGTCCTTATGGTCCTTACATTAAACACGGGAAAACTAATGCCAGTATTCCTGAAGGTGAATCAGTGGAAAATATAACTTTGTCTACAGCTATTGAATTACTTTCAGCTAAAGCATCTACAAAATCTACACGGAAAACCACTAAATCTACTACTAAGTCAACTGCTACTACTAAATCAACAAAGACTAGAGCGAAAAAGACAGACGCGGCGAGTTAGGGAAGGGGCAGGGGAGCAGGGGCAGGGGAGCAGGGGCAGGGAAGCAGGGAGCAGGGGGCAGGGGGCAGGGGAGCAGGGGTATAAATTTATTTATTTACTTCTTTCTTCCTTCTGACTCCTGACTCCTGACTCCTGACTCCTGACTCCTGACTCCTGACTCCTGAATTCATATCACTAATTACCCATTACTAATTATGAATGTGATAATCTAATAAGTAAGGGAAAACACAAAATTAAAATTTCATAGTAGGATGTATCATACTTGTGGAAATGTGTCAACCCTGCCAAGGCTAGAAGTGCGATAATACGCCAGTTTCTGCGACCCGGTTAAATAAAATTGAGGTACTATCTCAGGAGCGGTCAGTTTAATGGATTATATAGAAAAGGTGCTGGAAAAGCTGAAAGAATTAGCGCGGAAGTTAATTGATAGTCTGCTAGGTCCAGAGGCTGAACCGGAACCGGAACTGATTCCGATTCCTGTACATGAACGTTCTATGCGCCGTCGCTAAAGTTTTTAAGGTGTGGGAGTTGAATTTGCCAGCTTTAAGTATTCTTGTGCTGCATGGACCAAACCTAAATTTGCTGGGACTTAGAGAACCGGGAATTTATGGTTCGTTGACTTTGGCAGAAATTAATCGCTTGTTAGAGTCCAAAGCAATGGAACTGCAAGCAAATATATTGTCCGTGCAGTCAAATCATGAAGGGGTTTTAGTAGATGCTATTCACGGGGCATTAGGAAAGCATCAGGGGATTGTGATTAACGCTGGGGCTTACACTCATACTAGTGTGGCTTTGCGGGATGCGATCGCTGCTGTTAATTTACCTACTGTTGAAGTACATCTGAGTAATATTTATCGTCGGGAAGATTTCCGTCATCATTCTTATATCGCACCAGTGGTAATTGGCCAAATCAGTGGCTTTGGCGCTCAAAGTTATTTGTTAGGTCTGGAAGCACTGGTGTATTATTTAAATCAGTAATAGGTGAGAGGCAAGAGGCAAGGGGCAAGGGGCAAGAGGCAAGAGGCAAGAGGCAAGGGGCAAGAGGCAAGAGGCAAGAGGCAAGAGGCAAGGGGCAAGAGGCAAGAGGCAAGAGGCAAGAAAGAGTTATTTAAATTACCAATTACCAATTACCAATTACCAATTACCAATTACCAATTACCAATTACCAATTACCAGTCAAAAATTATGCGTTATTCTCTTGTAAGTCGGGTTAAGGGTGCTTTTCTGGGGGCATTTTTAGGAGAGAGTTTATCTAACCCGAATGGTTTTAATTTGGGTAGGATTGCGGTTTTGGGGACGGAAAGTTTAATTAGTTTGGGTAAGTTGGATGTAGAGGACTGGTTAAAGCGTCAAGAAGCGGCAGATATTAAATTAGAAAAAAATATTAATTCTTGGGGACAAATGATTCTCGCTATATTGCCGGTGGTGATGTTTTTTCACGAAAATCCTGTGAAAATGCGAGAAAATATTTTAGCGGTGCAAAAAATATGCAAGTGGCAAGATGAGCCGATTGTCAGAGATGCTAGTTTAATCATAGGATATGCGATCGCTCAATCCCTGAATGAAAAACTTAATCCCGGCACATTAATTTCGGAAACAGTGAGTTTTTTAGATAAAACATCAACTTCCTTACCACAACAATTAATAAAAGTCAATGATCTATTAAAAAAGGGTGCAGGACTAGAAACAGCAACCGGGGAATTAAGCAGTGCAGAACAATTAACTAGTAATATTGGTTTAGCTTTTTACTGCTTTCTAAGTACCTTAGAAGACTTTTCTCTCACCACATTAAGAGCTAATCAAAATCACGATTTTGCCAATTACGATATTACAGGTGCAATTGCTGGAGGATTATCAGGTGCATATAACAGTACGGTTGGTATACCTGTAAGTTGGCAAATTTCCCCCTCTGTCACCAATTCCCCTGCATGGGGACTTCACAGTTTTAACCAGATGTTAAAATTAGCCGATATAATGATGGCGGTATGGGCTGGAGTATATGACTTTAGTGATCATTTTGGCGAATGTGTAGATACAGGATATACTATCTTTGCTGCTCCTCATATTATTCGTAGACGTTGAAATAATTTTTGCGAAACACTGAATTAATTGGGCAGTAAATTTGGAGACTGTCGTATTTAACCCTGAAGGGGGTCAAATACGAACCGCTATCTCTTCTTAAGTTATTACACAGCTTGGGTAGTGTGCCGGAGGCATCAGCCATACTTGGGGTATTTCGCGGCAGGAAAGATGAAAACACAGCAATTTTTGCAGTCCTTGAGTCAGCAATTAAAGCAATGGCAGCGACAGTATAAAGTGCTATTCCGTAAAGGAAAGCATCAACATAAGCTGCATAGGAATTTTTTCAAAAATCTACTTCTATATTTATCAGCAAATAGCCATCAAGGAAAACAAGGTAAACGGGGACAAACACAAACATCAACTACTAAATTGGTGAGAAAAACTGGTGGTGTTGATAAAGTTATTTTCAGATGGGTACACCAAAAACGCTCCTCAATAATTTTGGTGTTGGCAGTATTATCATTGACAAGTGTGGTAGGTCATGATTTATATAACCAGCCAAGAATGAAAGTTGATAATATTGCCTGGCAAACATTTATTGCTCCCTACACGGATAATATTGAAAATCGAGAAGAGACAGAACAAAAACGCAAAGATGCTATAGATAGGTCTGTGCCAGTTTTGATGATTGATAACCAGATCAATGATAAGATTAATGATCATTTAGAAGAAATCTTAGATGCAGGTAATCAACTGCGAGGAATAGTTGGTATTTTTCCGTTTTCTATTACTTCAGTTTTATCAATTCCTACTCAACGTTATTTGAGGAATTTTCCTGAATCAGAATGGCAAAAACTGAAAGTAACTTTAGAAAATAATAGAAAACAAAATTTAAAAAACCAAAATTCCAAATTTTTGTTAATACCGCAAAATTCAATAAATGGTAAAAAGTTGTCTAATTCATCAAGTGTTCCGGTGGTATCGTTGCCTAGTTATGGAAATCATAGTGATGAAGCGTCGTTTATTCAAGCGTTGTCAGAACTGGATGCTTATCAATTTACTGCTTTAGAATCTGATTTCTCAGCACTAATTACCCAAATATCGCAAGTTAGGCAAGGATATAATCAAGCCCTAGATAAAGTATCACAACTAAAAAATGAACAGATCAAAAAAATTTATACAGAATCTGTTATTTTAGACTTAACTGATAATGATTGGTTAAAAACACAAGCTGGAATTCGTAAAATTGCCGAGCGAATTCTTGCTCAAGGTATATCAGCGGGGTTACCCAAATCTATTTTGAATAATGCAGTTAGTTTACAAGTGGAATTATCTGTACCTATTGAAGCTGAATCATTAACAAAAAATATATTTTTAGCGGTATTACAACCAAATATTAAACAAGATGAAGCCCAAACTAAACAACAAGATCAACTGGTAGCTAATAAAATACCGTCTGTGATGGTACAGATTAGAAAAGGAGAGGTAATTGTTAGTAAAGGAGAACAAATTACAACTGGTAAATTTCATATATTACAACATTATCGCATGATTGGCAGACAGGTGAATTGGCTGGGTTTAACAGTTGTAGCAATGGTTGTGACTGGAGGAATTCAGGTTTTTGTGTGGTTGGAAAGAAAAAGTCATAATTATTTACGACAACGCGATCGCTTATTAGTTCTCCTGCTGACTCTGAGTGTTCCTGGAGTATTGGCAATCAGTTTGCCATATACTACTTGGAGTGCAATTGGTTTATTATTAGGCAGTTTTTATGGACCAACTGTAGGTATAACGGTGGTGGGGTTATTGTCGCTGATACTACCAATTACCACAGATACAAATATTCTAGTATTGTTGGCTGGGGCTGGGGGGGGGATGTTAAGTAGTTATATAGCCCATAGATTGCGATCGCGTGAAGAATTAGCATTATTAGGTGTTGTCACTGCCCTCACTCAAGGTGGTGTATTCTTATTATTAAAAATCCTCACTGGTGGGGTTTTTGGTTCGGGTTGGTATATCTTCCAAGAAGCTGGTTTATTTGCTGTATCTGGCTTATCTTGGAGTGTGGTGGCTTTGGGTTTAAGTCCTTATCTGGAGACACTATTTGATGTAATTACTCCCATCCGCTTGGCGGAATTAGCTAACCCTAATCGCCCATTATTAAAGCGTCTGGCTACAGAAGCCCCAGGAACTTTTCAACATACTTTGTTAGTAGCTACTTTGGCTGAAGCTGCGGCTAAACAATTGGGTTGTAATGTAGAATTAGTTAGGGCGGGAACTCTATATCATGATATTGGCAAAATGCACGATCCTTTGGGATTTATTGAAAATCAGATCGGCAGTCCCAATAAACATGAAACAGAAATTAAAGATCCTTGGAGAAGTGCTGAGTTAATTAAAAAGCACGTGACGGAAGGGTTAGTCATGGCCAAGAAACACAGTTTACCAACGGCAATTCAGGCTTTTATTCCCGAACATCAAGGCACAATGGCGATCGCCTATTTCTATCACCAAGCCCAACAAATAGCCCAAGAAAACCCACACATCATTGTAGATAAAGCCGATTTTTGTTATGATGGTCCTATCCCCCAATCACGGGAAACAGGCATCGTCATGTTAGCAGATTCTTGTGAAGCCGCATTACGCAGTCTCAAAGATGCTACTCCAGAAAAAGCATTAAATATGCTGAATAATATCCTCAAAGCCAAATGGCAAGATGAACAATTAATAGATTCGGGCTTGACAAGAGAAGAAATGCCAAAAATCGCCCAAATATTTGTGGATGTTTGGCAACAATTTCATCACAAACGGATTGCTTACCCGAAAGCAAAAGCCGGTAATTCGTAATTAATATGAAGCTGTATAGAATCAGACTTTAAAAATACTTAACCGCAGATAAACGCAGATAAACGCAGATAAGGATTGATGAATTATGTGCTGTATTCATGCTTAATGGTTAAAATAGAGATACAGCAGTTTCCAATTATATGACATACATCATAGCCCCCTCATCGCTTGCGGGGAGGGGGTTGGGGTTCTTGTACCTCATAACATGGGGAAGTGCTGTAGAAAAATCACAATAGGAAGATTATGATGAGCGATCGTGACTATACCTTAATTATTGACAAAAGTGGTAGTATGTCCACACCCGACCAAGCGGGCGGAAGAACTAGATGGCAGATAGCCCAAGAATCTACCATTGCTTTAGCTAGAAAGTGCGAAGAATTTGATCCAGACGGCATTACAGTTTACGTTTTTTCCGGCAGATTTAAACGTTATGAGAACGTGACTGCTGCCAAAGTAGCCCAGATATTTCAGGAAAATGATCCAGCAGGGACAACCAACTTAGGAAGTGTACTTCAAGATGCCTTGAATAGCTACTTTCAACGCAAAGCCGCTGGTACTACCAAACCTAATGGAGAAACCATTTTAGTCATTACCGACGGTGAACCAGATGATCGCAAAGCTGTATTTGAAATTATCATCAGTGCGACTCGGCAAATGGAAAAAGATGAAGAATTAGGAATTTCCATGATTCAAGTTGGTTCAGATCCTCAAGCTACTAAATTTCTTAAAGCCTTAGATGATCAATTACAAAGTGTTGGTGCTAAATTCGATATTTGTGATACCGTAACTTTAGATGATTTAGAAGACATGAGTTTGGCTGACGTTTTAATGAACGCCATCACTGATTAATTAACAAAATTCCTCAAATCTGGAGAGTTTAGTCATGCTAGAAAACCGTGATTACACCTTAATTATTGATAAAAGCGGTAGCATGGCTACCCCAGATCAAAAAGGTGGGAGAACTAGATGGGCAACAGCACAAGAATCTACTTTGGCCTTAGCCAGTAAATGTGAACAATTTGATCCAGATGGCATTACTATTTATTTGTTTTCTGGAAAATTCAAACGTTATGAAAATGTCACATCTGCCAAAGTAACACAAATTTTCACAGAAAATGATCCTTCAGGAACAACAGATTTAGCCGGTGTTTTGAAACACGCTACCGATGATTATCTACAACGCAAAGCCTCCGGTACAACTAAACCCAATGGAGAAACAATTTTAGTAGTTACTGACGGTGAACCAGATGATCGTAAAGCCGTCATGAAGGTAATTATTGAAGTTTCTCGTCGTTTGGATAGAGATGAAGAATTAGCTATTTCTTTTATCCAAGTCGGGAATGATCCTCAAGCTACCCGCTTTTTAAAAATATTGGATGATGATTTGCAAAGTGCAGGTGCTAAGTTTGATATTTGCGACACCGTTACAATGGATGATATGGAAGATATGAGTTTATCAGAAGTTTTGCTCAATGCCATTAATGACTAGCACTGCTATGCAGAAGTCAAAATTCAAAAGTCAAAGGTCAAAATTAATATACAGTAGGCTTTTTGGCGATTGAGAATGGTTGATTTAGGGAACACCAAAAAATAAATTACCCGATTTTGGGGAGGGGGTTGGGGGTGGGGTTCTTGTACCTCACTGAATTAAAAATTAAAACAGTAGATCCTCCCTCACTTTTCACATCAATTCATAATTTGTTGATAAGATAAAAAAAGAAGTTGGGGATCTTATCTCTTTTAGGAATTATAAATATGGATTCCATTGACAAGCTATTAGCTGAACTCAAAACTGAATATACAGAACCAAAAACCACACCACCACAAAATAATTTAACCCCAATTAAATTGATTTCACCGACAATAAAATCAGATATATCCATAGATAATTTGTTATCAGAAGTACAAGCTGATTTGGCGGAAAATAAAACTGAATATATCCAAACCAACCCGACAAAACCACAAAATAGGTTATCTCCTATTCAATTTGTTCATTCACCTGATCCTAAATCAGATGTATTTGTCAACAACTTATTAGCAGATGTACAAGCTGATATTTTGGCAAAAGATGCGGCGATCGCACTGCAAAAACAAGAAGAATTAACACAGGAGAAAATTCGTCAAGAAAAACTTCAAGTTAAACAAAAAGCAGCTTTACAAAAATCTGCTGAACAATGGTTAGATCAATTAGATCCATTGTCATCAGAAGGAATATGGTTTGAAAAATTTGCTGAAGGTTATCCTAATAAATTATTAGCCGCAATTGATTATTTGCAAACTAAGTAGGTTGGCGTTGAAAATTGTCGTTATGGCAAGGCAAAAGGCAATACTTCGACTTCGCTCAGTAACCAGAGGCAAGAGGCAAGATTGAAGAGGGTTTGGGCGATTTTATGTTTCTTTACACAGTTTGGTTTTATTGTGTTCACCTACTTACAGCAAATTGTCATCAAACCCGGAACAAGAACCCCACACCCAACCCCCTCCCCGCAAGCGATGAGGGGGCTAAGATGTACCTTATATGATTGGAAATCGCTGTAATTCCTAAATCTCAATTTAACACTAATTTTTAATCAAAAATTCAATCTTTTGCCCTAAATATGGGGGTAGGCACGGGGCGCTACCCCTACGTAAATGATTAATTGCCCATTCGTGTATTGCTTAAAATGGTATTTGGTCAGTAACAGTGAGGTTTGTTTCTCCTGGTATTGACTCTACTTTTGTTTCCTCTGGCGTTGATTCTACTTTTATTTCCCATCCTCTTGATTCTACAGCAGTTCGGGATGCCGGATATGGAAATAAACTTTTAAATCCAGCTAAACGTTCTTTTAATGCTTCTGGTGCAGTATTCCAAAGACTTTCATAATAGAAAAAAGCTACACCCAGTCCCCGTTGTTGGGCGGCACGGACTTGAGATTGAATCTGTTGCATTGATACGGATTTAGTTCTTAAACCTGCCATAACACCGATTCCCGCAGGAATTTTTTGTTTTACTTCTTCCATTTCTGGACGGGAAAGCTTGCCAATAAAATGATCTAAATTTTCCTTATAAACTTGCACAATTAACTCATCTACTATGTCTAATCGTACCCAGTTCAACCAATCTTGGAGTTGAAATTTATAGGCATGATTATAGTAATTAGGTGAGACGGAGAAAATCATTTTCGGTTTGATCTGTTTAACTGTTTGATTCAGTCTCACCATAAATTCTGTAATTTTATTTGCCCGCCAATTTACCCATTCTGGGTTTTGAGGATCACTTGGTGGCGTTTTTTTGGTTTCTTGTTGATATAAGGCAACTGTATATTTATCGTAGCCAAATTCCGAAGGTAAACTTGTATGATCATCAAACTGAATACCATCAAGATTATATTTTTGAGTAAGTTCTACTAGAAGATCACTAATAAACTGTTGGACTTGGGGATGGAATGGATTTAACCATGAAACCTCTCCGCCGGCACTAATAGATGTTTGAGTCCCATCTTTTTTGCGTGTTAACCATTCTGGTTTATTCATGGCTAATTCTGAACTGGGAGGAGTCATAAACCCAAATTCAAACCAAGGAATTACTAGTAAATTTTGCCGATGGGCTTTATCAATTAAATCGGCAAGAATATCATGTCCATCTAAGCCTTGAAATACAAATGGTTGGATTTCTAGACGTTTGGCGACTTCACTAGGATACATGACATAACCAGAGTTCCAAACTACGGGATAGATAGTGTTAAAATTGAGTTGTTGCAGTTGTGTGACTGCTTCCTGAACTTTAGTCCTATCTTTAAGAATATCAAGATCATTATTTGTCATCCATACACCACGAATTTCTTGACGTGATGTTTGGGCTGTTACAGGTGTGAAGGTGTTTCCCCATAAAACTATGAGTAAGGAAATTAAAAACAAAGGCAGAAATAACTTTTTAAGTATTTCCCGAAAACCAAATGGATAAAAATTGAATCTCATTTTAATTTGAAACTATGGCAATGATATAATAAGTAGTGAGACAGAATTAATTACACAATGTCATTGCGAATGGAACGAAGTGAAATGAAGCAATCGCAAGGGTTGTGATTGCTTCCCTTCGCTCGCAATGACTGTAAATATTTTTGTCCAATTACTTAGAAGTCAGGAGTTAAAAATATTTTATTGGTTGACAATGAATTATATCTCAATCTGGTTCAGTTAAACATAAAGTTTCTGGTTTATGGCTATGAATCAGGATGCAGAAGATTGCGTCTAACCAGACTGGCGACAACTGTAGCTAATTCTACTGGTTCAATGGGTTTGGGCAAATGTAATTGAAATCCTGCTTGTATGGCTTGCATCCTGTCCTCTACCCTAGCATAAGCTGTCAATGCGGCTGCGGGAATATCTCTGCCCTTTTCAGGGGATAAAGATCGCACTTTACGAATTAATGAATAACCATTTTCCCCTGGCATCCCAATATCACTAATCAAAACATCCAGTGTCCACAGGGTAAGCATTTCCAAAGCTTCTTGGGCTGATGATACTGCTGTAACTTCCGCTTGGCATTCTTGTAGAACTGTAGCAATAAATTCACGGCTATCAACTTCGTCATCTACAACTAATACTTTTACGCCGTTTAGTATGGGTAAAGATGTGGGAGAAGCTAAAAAAATCGAGTCGGATTTTGCTGCTTTTTGCCGATACTTTTGCGCCTGTGTACTGTAACTTTCTTCCATCAGTGGCAGTTTGACTGTAAATGTTGATCCTTTGTTTTCCCCTAAACTTTCTACATGAACAGTACCACCATGCATTTCTGTTAAATGGCGCACAAGTGATAATCCTAATCCGAGTCCACCATAGGATCTAGTGCTGGAACTATCAGCTTGACGAAAACGATCAAAGACATAGGGCAGAAAATCAGCAGTAATGCCAATTCCATTGTCAATTACTTGAATTTGAGCATATTTTCTGGGTTGATCATGATCATTTGACAAATTTGCGGTGCTAATAGCCACTTTATTCAGCCTAATTTCGACGTTACCGCCTTGAGGTGTGAACTTGATGGCATTGGTTAACAAATTCCAGATTACCTGTTGCAAGCGATCGCTATCACCGGATACCATCACAGCAGAGGTTGAATCTGGCAATTCTCCATCATGGGGATCAAAGTGCAAATTAATTTCCTTTGCTTGGGCTGCAAGGGAGACAGTTTCTATAGCTGACTTAATAATAGGAACTAAATTGCAACTTCGAGGATTAAAGGTTAACTTACCTCTAATGATGCGGGATATATCCAACAAATCATTAATTAACTGATTTTGGATTTTCGCATTGCGTTCAATGGTTTCTAGTCCTTGGGCTACCTGATCTTCTGTAAATTTACGAGTTCTGAGCAAATGAGACCAACCGACTATAGCATTGAGAGGCGATCGCAATTCATGGGACAAAACCGCCAGAAACTCATCCTTCATCTGGTTAGCTTTCTGTAACTGCTCAGTTTGTGTTTCTAAAGAAGTGATCAAATTAGTGCGATCTTTTTCTACTTGTTTCCGCTCCGTAATATCCAAAAATGCCCCGATACATCCTCTCGGTTTCCCATCTTCATCAAATAACGGAGCGACATATTCCAGCAAATTCACAATTGTGCCATCATCATGGACAACATCAACCTCAAAATCTGAAATTTCCACACCATGCGCCACAGAATATTGCATGGGTAGTTCTTTTGCAGTCAGTTCTTTACCCTCATGGAAAAGTTTAAATTTTGTCGGTCTTTCTGCTATAGGTCCAGTCAAGGACGCATTTTCACCAGACTGCATCCTCAGTGACTTGGCAAAAGCTGGATTCATTGTAATAGTTTGGCATTCTCGATCTTTTGCTATGCCAATACCAATCGGAATCATATCGAACAAAGTTTGTAACTCATTGACTCGTCGCCGTAATTTTTTGTTAAGGTTGAGAATTTTTTTCTTACTTTTCTGAAGTTCCTTGAGTGCGGCTTCCCGTTCACTTAAATCCAGGATAAAAACTATTGACCTCTCCTGTTTTTCTACCTCGAGGGCAAAACCAACCAATACAGGAATACGACTACCATCTTTGCGAATATATTCCTTTTGATATGGTGTACAACCACCGTCTGCTCTAGAATGAGATTCAGCGATCGCTTGTTCATCTAAATATAAAAATTCCGGTGCTGTCAGATGCCTCCAATCTAAATTACCAGCGAGTAAATCTTCCCGTGTATAACCAATAATTCTCAAATATTCGTCGTTTGCCTGGTGGATGCCACCATAAATATCACCAGAAACAATACCAATAATGTTAGCATTGACAAAAGTTTGCAGATTCTCATCCTTAATTTTCAATGCCTCTTCAGCACGACGATTTTTACACCTGAGGCGATCAATTACTATCGCACTTTGCCAAATTAAAATAATAAAAACTATAATTACAACAAACTCAAGAAGGGAAATAGCAAAAGCATAATTATATAACTTCGCTAATTCACCATTAAGTATTAACCAACCCACCACAAAAAGGACAATTAGTGCTGGCAATAACAAACACACAGCTATCACACCACCATAACCATAATTAGTTATTACCCGCATTAACCACTGTCGAGAACTCGCCCACAGAATCCCCATCACCACCACCATAAATTTTCAATAAGTTGACCGCAATGTTATTTTATATTTTTAATATTATAGGATTTACGCATTGACAAGATTCCCCAAATATGTGACGTGAATTTTATCCCTTGTAGGGTGCGTCAGACCCAATAATTTGGTAAAAAAACAGATTTCCTCTATCTGACGTGGTTGGTGAGCAGTTCGACAGGTGTTACAGTGAGCTTGTCGAACTGCTCACTGTAACACTTGCCGAACCACACCCTACTCAATAAGTTATTCCCAAAGCCGAAAACGACGCAATTTCGTTCATTCATATCATGGCAAGTTAGTTAGCGTGCGTAAGTCCTATATAATTAATAATTAATCCCTTATTTGTGGTTGTTATGGTTGTTACTGCTTCGACCCACAAGATTACCTGGGAACTCTTGCCTGAAGATTTTGTTTTAGAAGATGAACCAGTGGATAATGTTAATCAACCTTCTTTAGCCGCTGCACTGACGGAAAGCCTGCAACTGGCAGGGAAACTCCCAGAAACAGCCCTGGCTACGACCAATTACGGCATTTGTACCGTAGTTAATGGCAAAATTGTCATCAAAGCACCTGATTGGGCTTACATACCCAAAATTACTGTGCCTAGAGAGCAAATACAACGTAGTTATACTCCTCACAAACAGGGTGAAATACCGGTTGTGGTGATGGAATTTCTTTCTGACGCAAATGGGAGTGAATATTCCAGTAAACGGACTTTTCCCCCTGGTAAATGGTTTTTTTATGAAGAGGTGTTAGAAGTTGCAAATTATCTAATTTTTGCACCTGATACGGGTGTTTTAGAATTTCATCGCTTACAAAGTTCAGGAAAATATCAATTACGTTCCCCTGATGAAAATAACCGTTATTGGATAGGGGAAATGGATTTATTTATTGGTGTATGGCAAGGAAAGCGCGAAAACCGTGATGGTTATTGGTTGCGCTGGTGGGATCAGGAAGGTAATTTGTTATTGTGGGGGTTTGAGTCGGTTGAGAAGGAACGCGCAGAAAAAGAACAAGAAAGACGAGAAAAAGAACAAGAAAGACGAGAAAAAGAGCAAGAAAGACGGGAAAAAGAACAAGAAAGACGAGAAAAGGAGAGAGCTTTACAACGGTTAGCGGAGTTGGAGAAACGATTACGAGATGCGGGAATTGAAGATTAGGAATTACGCAGAAGAACACGCGACTCGCAAACCACTACCGTAATTACTGCCGCCAGCAACTATGTAGTGACGATAGGCACAACGGCAGTTTCCTGACTCTTGCAGCCAAGAACCACCGCGTAATATGCGTTTGTTATCGTTACCAGTCCAAACGCTACCATCATTAGGTGCATTTGTATAGTCTTTATGCCAAGCATCTTCACACCATTCCCATACATTACCGTGCATATTATACAAATCAAAGTTGTTAGGGGGAAATCCGCCTACATCTGTGGTTTGTTTGTATTTGTTATTATGATTAACTACATCTGTATTAATGGTTTCACCGAAGTAAAATGGAGTCGTAGTCTTGGCTCTACAGGCATATTCCCATTCAGACTCGCTAGGTAAGCGATACATCTTACCTGTGTGTTCCCCCAACCTAGCACAAAATTCCTGGGCATCTAACCATGATATTTTTTCCACTGGCAGATTTGCACCTTGGAAGTATGAGGGTTTAGGGTTTAAATCTATGTTTATTTTCGGTAAACTGGCGATTTTTTGCCATTGTGCTTGGGTAATTGGGTATTTTCCGATGTAGAAAGGTGAAATTGTCACGTTATGTTGAGGTTTTTCATTTTTATATCCCTCTCCTTCTGGTGAACCCATAGAGAATGTGCCACCAGGAATACCTACCATTTCCAAAAATAAATTATTTCCTAAATTGTCTCTAAAAACTATGGGTTGTTTTGGGGAAACAATTGTTGTAGTAACTTGCCGGGAGTGATTAGGAGAAATGGTTATTGGTGAAAGTTGCTGTGGTTGCAATACTGATAAAATTTCTGTTGCAGACTGAAAGCGATTTGAGGGTAAGTCTTGCAGCATTTTATCTAATATTATTTCTAAGTCATGATTCACAAATATATATTTTTTCCATATCCATTGCATGATTGTTAAATCAAATAGTAGATCAGTACCATCGGGTTTTTGGAAATATCCTGTTAATAATCGAATACAAGTTACAGCTAAACTATAAAGGTCGCTGTTGGGATAAACTATGCCGCGAAATTGTTCTGGTGGTGCATAACCAGGTGTACCTGTAACTGTTCCCAGTTTGGTGAGAACGTTGTTACCTACCTCTTTGGAAACTCCAAAATCAATTAGGAATAAAGCGCCTGTTTGCGAATGTTTAATAATATTTTCTGGTTTAATATCTCTATGAATTACTTTATTGTTATGAACAAATTGTAAAATATGTAATAATTCAATTAGGATTTTTTTTACTTCAAATTCGCTAATTTTCCCCTTTTGTCGCAGTTCGTTTAATAAATTTTGACCTTCGATAAATTCTTGAATTAGATACAGTCTGCCTTCTTGGGGAAAGAATGCGAGTAAATCTGGAATATGGGGATGTTTCCCTAAATCGTTGAGTCTAAATGCTTCTTGTTCAAATAACTCTGTGGCTTTTTTTAGCGCAGCACTTCCTGATTGTTGAGGTAAAAATTGCTTAATGACGCAGTGAGTATCTAATCTTTGTTCGTCTACTGCTAAAAATGTCCGCCCAAAACCACCTTCCCCAAGAATGCGGATAGCGCGATACCGTTCTTTCAGCACTATTTGACTGCCACAGGATTGACAAAGGATAGTTTTTGGTGGGTTTCGCTG
Organism: Aphanizomenon sp. UHCC 0183; assembly: GCF_009712065.1. Taxonomy (NCBI): domain Bacteria; kingdom Bacillati; phylum Cyanobacteriota; class Cyanophyceae; order Nostocales; family Aphanizomenonaceae; genus Aphanizomenon; species Aphanizomenon sp. UHCC 0183. The sequence continues at coordinate 25,551 of NZ_VILC01000069.1, forward strand.
TAGACACACGGGGTTAAGGCACTGACTCATAAATGCTAGTAAGTAATTATATGGATATACTGGAAACGGGTAAATGCTAGACTTTTGCCCAGGCGAAAATCTTTGTATATCAATACTCTTAGTGATTTTAGAGGTAAAGCTGCAACCCGTTTTTAGTATAATTATAGTCACATTTTAGCAGTGATATAGGTTAGCGAGAAAATGACATAATCAAATTTTGTAAATAATAGACATCTCCAGAAATGAAATGTACATGACTGGAAACCCATGTAAAGACGTTCCGGCGGAATGTCTCTACAATCATTTTCACCAGATGTCTAATTATGATTACATCACTCTTGTGCAGCTAATAAATCTTCTTCATATAGTCGTGAATTAATATGTTTACCTTGTGTAATTAACCCATCTAAAACATCTTTTATTGTCGGAATTAACCCTTGTTGTTTTGCTACTAATAAAATGCCAATTGTGCCAATAATCTTTAAGTTTCTAGATAAAGCAACTCGTCTAGCATCCAAGTCATCCATTAATAATTGATCAGATGATAACTCTTCAGCAAGAATCATCGCAGCACATTCACCCGCACCTAAATTCGTTGCTTTTTTCAGATTAGATAGTTGTTCTACATTATTAATTGCTATTATCTCTATCCAATTTGCTGATTTAACTAAATTAACTGCTGGATGAGTTCCTGTTGTTACTTCATTATAAACTTCTATGGGAATAATAACTTTGCCAAAAATATCTCGGAGTAAATTGAGTTGTCCAACTTTTGCTAATTCACTTAAAGGAGTTGTATCGGAAACAATAATCACTTTTTATACTGGTTTAAAATTTCTAATGTTTGAGTAACTTCTTGCTGTAATTCTTCCTTGGTTTGTATCGGGAAGGGAGAGATTTTATAACTATCCATTAAATCAGAAAGTTGCCACCGTTCAATTTCTAATAGTTCTGCTGCACGTCCAGCACCAATATCTCCATGACTTAATAATGTCATAATGTATGCTTCTTTGGCTTTTTTTTCAGCTTCTAAACGATGAATTTCTGGGACTTCGGGTAAGGTGATGGTAAATTTGATTTCTGTTGTAGCCATTTTATTTTACCTTCCTAATGTTGGGTTTCCTTCCGTCAGTTTAATCTATATCACTTAATTATACAATATAATAGCTGAGTGATCACATTTTGAAAGTTTGACTAAAACCAGAGTATGAATTTACATTCAGAGGTTATTTTGAATTTAGCTCTAACAAGTCTCATAGGTTTATGGCTAATTTGGCAGGCTATAAAAATAAACTCTAATATTGACATATTTCAGATAGTAGTTAATTGGTTTAGGGATAGACCTATAATTTTACCTTCTTTATTTTTTTCGATATCTCCATTTGTATCTGCATATATTTTTCACAATTTACAACCAGATTTTAATCAGATTTTTGACAATAAAATACTTGTACAAGTATTAACAACTTTTGGGGCAGTTATAAGCATCTATATTGGAAATAGAGCTTTAGAAAGCTTCAGGAAAATTCAGGGACAAAAGAAGGTAGCAAAGATAATTATTGTAAGTATGGAGGGTCA
>NZ_VILC01000006.1:0-5065 GCF_009712065.1 Aphanizomenon sp. UHCC 0183
AAATCCTTTATTTCCTTGGGAACTCCCGCTGTTAAAACCTCATTTCCATCTGCGGTAACTAATACATCATCTTCAATGCGAATCCCAATCCCTACCCAACGGGGGTCAATTTCCGGTTGGTCTTCGGCGGGTTTGGTATGCGGTACAATATAAAGCCCTGGTTCTACGGTTAGCACTTGTCCAGGTTGTAAGGTTTGGGGGTTTTCTCCATGTTGATAAACGCCCACATCATGAACATCTAAGCCTAACCAATGACTGGTGCGGTGCATATAAAAGGGTTTATATTTTTCCTCTGCGATTAATTTATCAATTTCTCCTTTGAGTAAACCCAGTTCAACTAATCCTTCTGTTAATATCCGCACGGCTGCATTATGAGGTGCATGGAAGGAATTACCAGGTTTTACTTCTGCTATTGCCTGTTTTTGTGCTGCTAATACTATTTCATATAATGCTTTTTGTTCTGGTGTGAATTTACCACCGACGGGAAATGTCCGGGTAATATCAGAATTGTAATAGCCATAAGCGCAACCAGCATCAATCAACAGTAAGTCATTGGCTTGCATTTGACAGTTGTTTTCTATGTAATGCAGTACGCAAGCATTCTTACCTGATGCGACTATGGAAGGATAAGCTGGACCCATGCCACCCCGTAAACGGAAAATATGTTCTATTTCGGCTTGGATTTCATATTCATAACGTCCTGGTGCGGTGGTTTTTAAAGCATAATTATGAGCTTCTACGGCAATTTCTACGGCTTGACGCATTAGGTCTAATTCTGTTTTGCTTTTATATAACCGCATGGTGTTAATGACAGTACCAGGATCAGTAATGGATGTGGGTCCTGTACCGCGTTTAGGATAGGTTCGGAGTAAACTTTGATAATGTTTGAGAATTTTGTCGTTGAAATTGCGATCGCGTCCTAAATGATAATAAATACAATTGGCTTTTTCTAAATATTGGGGTAACTTCTCATCTAACTCCGCAATGGGGTAAGCTGCGTCTGCACCATAAAACTCCTTCGCTGCATCTATTCCACAACGATAACCACTCCAAACTTCCTTTTCTCGGTCTTTGGGTTGGACAAATAAGATAAACCGATGTTCTGGATGATGTGGTGCTAATACTGCGACTGCTTGGGCTTCATTAAAGCCAGTTAAGTAAAAGAAATCACTATCTTGACGATAAATATACTCGACATCGTTGTGCATTACTGCTGTTGGCGCACTTCTAAAAATCGCTGTACCACTGCCTATTTTCGCCATTAACTGCTCACGACGTTGCCGATATTCTGTTTGCATAGTTGATTTATTGATAGTGTTGTTTTTGGCTTTAACAATTCTAGACTACTGAGAAATGTTGTTGAAAAAATTGCTAATTTCAGTTATTTTAACCAATTTTTAATTTCATTGACAATCCATGAGGACTTTTGGGGATGAGATTGTCACCGAAACAGGATTTCATTTTTAAATGATGACATTGATAAACAGAATATAAAATATTTTTTGATTGTTTAGATATGACTCCCAAAATTAAAAGTTAGTGTTGATGAACATTATGAAAATGTCTATAAATAATGACATTCAATGAAAATAATTAAACAAATGTTTGTTATTTACAGAATCTTCATGAGGATCAAATTAAAAATGGATATTAATTAATCATAAAAACACATCATGTTTCAAGAAGTAAGTCAGTCAGGATTATATTCAACCAACCTAGAAAATTCTGGATTAGTATCTCTCCAAAAATCACAAGAATTGACGACATTTAGTGATACTCCTATGAGTAGCAGTTCTTCTGTTTCTGCATTAGCAGATCCATTAGTACCAACCAATCCACTAGCTCAAATTCCAATTGGAGGCAGTGCTAACCCTAATCCTAATCCTTATTTAACCAGTGCAGCTATTGTTCCTGATTTCAATGGTGATGGGAAAACAGATAAACTTTGGGTAAATGCTCAAACTGGTGAAATTTTAGTTCGCTTGATGAATGGAACTCAAGTTTTAGAACAGGCTTCTTTGGGTAGCTATGACTTAAATACCTGGGAATATAAAACTGCTGATTTTAATAGCGATAATAAGACTGATTTCTTATTACGGAATAAATCAACTGGTGATAATGTGATTGTGCTAATGGATGGCGCAAAAGTTTCCAGTTACTTGACTTTAGATCGAGTTGATCCAGGTTGGAGTGCGAATATTGGCGATTTTAATGGCGATCGCAAAACTGATATTTTCTGGAATAATGCCACTACTGGTGAAAATGCTATTTGGCAAATGGATGGCACAAAAGTAGCTAATGCGACTGTTTTAGAAACTACAGCACCAGGATTGACTGCTACCATTGTTGATTTTGATGGTAATGGTAAGAGTGACATCTTCTGGCGCAATTCCAGCACAGGTGCAAATACCGCTTGGTTTATGGATGGTAGCCAAGCCACTAAGTATGATCTCCAATCTCAAGATGCTTCTTGGACTTCTACTCTTGGTGATTTTAACGGCGACTTCAAGACTGACGTTCTGTGGCGCAATACCTCTACAGGCGAGAATAAGATTTGGACAATGAATGGCGTTTTTGTGACTGAAGGTGTTGTTAGCACATTGGGTACAGATTGGAGTGCGAGAATTGGCGATTTCAATGGCGATGGTAAAACTGACATCTTCTGGCACAATGCGACTAGTGGGGCAAATACTGCTTGGTTAATGGATGGTACAGCGGTAAGTTCTGAAGCTTTCCTACCTAGCAATACTCCTGGTTTGACAGCATCTTTAGGTGATTTCAATGGTGATGGTAAGACTGATATCTACTGGCGTGATCAACAAACGTCCGCAGATAAAATCTGGACTATGGATGGAACTCTAGCGACTGAAACTCCTGTTGCTGATACAGAGAAGCTGACTCCAGAATGGTATACAGGTTGATTTGGTAATTGATCTATGATCAATTTATATTAGGCGATCGCTCTTTTGATTTTACGAATAAGATCCCCGACTTCTCTAAGAAGTCGGGGATCTTATTGATCATCGCTTTTTTGTTGCTGTTGAAGCTAATTACCCATTCTTTCGCTAAGATTGTGTGGGTATTCTCATGATTAGTGATTGGGTAAATGATCGAAGTTGAGCATCTGAGTAAAATTTATGGTTCGACAACAGCAATTACTGATGTTACCTTTAGTGTTGAACCAGGGGAAATTTTAGGTTTTTTGGGACCGAATGGGGCTGGTAAAACCACAACTATGCGAATTTTAGCTGGTTATTTACCGGCTACAAGTGGGACAGCCAAGATTGCGGGTTATGATGTTCATGATCATTCTCTGTTGGTGCGACAGCGAATTGGTTACTTACCAGAAACGCCCCCATTATATCCAGAGATGACTGTGGAGGGTTTTTTACACTTTGTCGCTCGGATTAAGGGAGTTTCTTCAGGCGATCGCCCGACAAAGGTAACAGCAGCTATTAACCGTTGTAACTTAGAAGATAAGCGCAAAGTTATTATTCGTAAACTTTCTAAAGGTTATCGGCAAAGAGTGGGGATTGCCCAGGCGATCGTTCATGATCCACCAGCTATTATTCTTGATGAACCTACTATTGGTCTTGACCCTCGGCAAATCATCGAAGTGCGAAACTTAATTAAAAGTTTAGCAGGGACACACACCATTATTTTGTCTACCCATATTCTCGCAGAAGTGAGCATGACCTGTAGCCGAGTTGCCATTATTAACCGGGGGCAAATAGTCGCAACTAATACCCCAGAAAATTTGATGACACAGTTAACAGGTGGGGCGGGATATGAGTTAGAAATCGGTGGAGATGCAGCTTTAGCTAGACAAATGCTGCAAAATATAGCCGATGTAAGTTCAGTAGAATTAATGCCTAACCATCAGCAATCGTCAGACAATCATACTTGCCTCCGGGTAATATTGCAGCCAGGAACAGAACCAGGAAAAGAAATTACTGCTGCTTTAATTCGGGCTGGGTTTGATTTATATGAAATGCGACGAATCAATGCCACACTAGAAGATGTTTTCTTAGAATTAACTACAGCAGAAAAGAATTTACCAACGGAAATAACCCCAGAAATTGAAGAAGGAGAAGCTGCGTAAATGGGTATAGTTATCGCCAACATTATTGCCATTTATCGTCGAGAACTACAGAGTTATTTTGTTTCGCCATTAGCCTATGGAGTAGCTAGTGCATTTTGGTTTTTAGCCGGGTTATTTTTCGTGATGATTTTGTTAGGACCAGAGGGAATTTTAGTCACAGTTTCTAGCTATGATTTACAAGGGCAACAAATGGGAGTTCCCGCCCCAACAATAGATGTTCCCTACGAATTTGTGCGGGCATTTTTAGATAGAATGGGGTGGTTAATGTTATTTGTATTACCGATTCTCTCAATGGGACTCTATGCCGAAGAACGTAAACGGGGAACTTTAGAACTACTAGCCACATCACCAATTACCAACTGGGCTGTAGCTGTGGGTAAATTATTAGGGGTATTGACATTTTTCTTAACCATGATTTTACCATTAATGGGATTGGAGGCGATCGCATTATCCAATTCTAATCCTCCCATATCCCCCATAATTCCTCTACTTGGTCATTTAGGATTACTCCTCCTAGCAGCAGCAATTTTATCTTTAGGAATGTTTATTTCCTCATTAACAGACAGCACAATCTTATCGGCTGTCCTCACCTTTGCCCTCGTCATTTTGCTATTATTTATTGATTTAATTGCCAAAGCCATTCCCGGACAAATGGGTGAAGCCGTAAGTCATTTATCCCTTCTCAAACATTATAACACCCTGATTCAAGGCATTTTTGATACTAGCGGTTTGATTTTATTTGCCAGTTACATTGTCTTAGGTATTTTTCTCACCGCCCAATCAATTGATGCACTCCGCTTTCAACGTCAGTAATTTTCTGTTGTCTGTTGTCTGTTGTCTGTTGTCTGTTGTCCGTTGTCCGTTGTCCGTTGTCCGTTGTCCGTTGTCCGTTGTCATCAGTAAAACTCCTCCCCCCGCTCCCCCCAACTCCCCCCACTCCCCCTACTCCCCCCACTCCCCTTA
>NZ_VILC01000006.1:5168-6466 GCF_009712065.1 Aphanizomenon sp. UHCC 0183
CCACTCCCCCAACTCCCCTGCCCCCTGCCCCCTACTATAAAGAATGAATAAAAATAAACTTTGGAAACTTGTATTTTGGCTAGGACCATTCTTTTTAGCTGCCGGCTTAACAATTGGTTTAATATCAGAAAAATGGGGAATAATCCCTTTAGTATTAACAATACTAGGTTTAGTAATTTGTAGCCTCTGGATAATAATCCAAAGCCAACAAAGTAAATGGTGGCAAAAACGTTCCACCCAATCTGGTACTAACGCCCTTGTTGCCACCTTATCAGTATTAGTTATCTTAGGATTAATTAACTTTTTAGGTATTCGCTATCACCTGCGCCTAGATTTAACAGATAGTCAATTATTTACCCTATCCCCTCAATCAAGAGAATTAGTCAGTAACTTACCCGAAACCATAAAAGTTTGGTTATTTAGTAAAGACCAAAATCTCCAAGATCGAGAATTATTAGATAACTATCATCGTCAAAGTAATAAATTTAAATTTGAGTATCTTGACCCTCAATTAAAGCCAGGAATAGCCAAAAAATTTGGTGTCAAAGATTATGGCGAAGTTTATCTAGAATTTCAAAACAAACGGCAATTAGTCCAGATAATTAATGAAAATGAACGTTTATCAGAAATAAAATTAACTAATCGGTTACAACAAATTACCAGTTCCACAACTGCTAAAGTTTACTTTCTTCAAGGTCATGGTGAACATCCACTTACAGCTAGTAAAGGGGCAATTTCCCAAGCAATTAAAGCATTAACCGATAAAAACTTTACCACATCAGCTTTGAATTTAGCAGAACAGCCGCAAGTTCCTGATGATGCTACTGTTATAGTTGTCGCTGGACCTAAAAAAGAATTATTGATAGGGGAAGTTACAGCTTTACAAAATTATCTCAATCGTGGTGGTAACTTATTATTGATGATTGATCCCAATACTGACCCGAAAATAGACACTATTTTAAAAGATTGGGGTATACGCTTAGATAATCGTTTGGCTATTGATACTTCTGGCGAAAATTTACAACTAGGACCCGCTGCTATTCTGGTGACAGAATATGGACAACATCCTATTACTAAAGATTTTGCTAAAAATATTTCTGTATATCCCTTAACTCGTTCTTTGGAAATTGATCCTGTTTCTGGTATCGAGTCTATGGCTTTATTAAAAACTAAACCCTATCCCAACAGTTGGGCAGAAAGTGATCAAAAAAGTGAAAAATTAGAGTTTAATGAAGGTCAAGATTTAAAAGGACCTTTAACTTTAGGAGTAGCATTAACTAGAAAGTTATCAAATGCAA
>NZ_VILC01000006.1:6701-34413 GCF_009712065.1 Aphanizomenon sp. UHCC 0183
CTTCCATAAATTCTCAACCTACTGCTAAAGAATCCAGATTAGTAATATTTGGAAACTCAAATTTTGCTGTTGATGGTTTATTTGAACAACAATTAAATGGAGATGTATTTTTAAACTCAGTTAGTTGGCTAAGTCAACAAGATCAACAACTTCTCTCAATTCGTCCTAAAGAACCGAAAAATCGCCGCATTGTTATATCAACTCTTCAAGCTAACTGGTTAACAATAATTGCTGTGTTTGTATTACCTTTAATTGGATTAACCACAGGATTTATTATTTGGTGGAAACGCCGATGAAAAATAAATTAGTAATTCATGATGCTAAATTCAAGCATTGGCTTTGTTTTCAAAATCCCGATGAAATTATCCAAGCTGATAGTATTGATCAAGTTGTTCCTAAATTGCAACTTGTAAATGATTTAATCGCCAAACATCAAATGTATGCAGCAGGTTTCATTAGTTATGAAGCTTCCACCGCTTTTGATTCCGTACTAGAAACCCATTCTTCTGGTTCATTTCCCCTACTTTGGTTTGGATTATATAAAAAACCAGAAATTATTGAATTACCAAAACCAACCTTACCAACAGAATATCAACTCAATTGGAAACCTTCAGTTAGTGAAGCCGAATATCATCAAGCAATTAGTAAAATCAAAGAATATATTGCTTTGGGGGAAACATATCAAGTTAATTATACCTTACGACTAAATGCACCCTTTAATGGCGATACTTGGGAATTATTTATCAAATTAGTGCAAGCACAAAACGCCGACTATGGGGCTTATGTTGACATTGATAACTTTGCTATTTGTTCCGCTTCCCCCGAACTATTTTTTGATCTTGACGGTAATAATTTAACCTCTCGTCCCATGAAAGGAACAGCAGCTAGAGGTTTAACATTAGCAACCGATCATAATATTGCTAATCAACTACATTTTTCTGAAAAAAACCGCGCTGAAAATGTGATGATTGTGGATATGATTCGCAATGATATGGGAAGAATAGCTAATATTAATACTGTCAAAGTTCCCCATTTATTCAATGTTGAAAAATATCCCACAGTTTGGCAAATGACATCCACAGTCACAGCCAAAACTACAGCTTCCCTAAGTGAAATTATGAGGGCGTTGTTTCCCTGCGCGTCTATTACTGGCGCACCTAAAGCCCGGACTATGCAAATTATTCAGAAGTTGGAAAATACACCGCGCCGCATCTATACTGGGTGTATTGGATTTATTAGTCCCCACCGTCAAGCGCAATTTAATGTGGCTATTCGGACTGTATTAATTGATAAGGAAAATAGTCAAGCTGAGTATGGAGTCGGAGGAGGAATTGTTTGGGATTCTGTAAGTAGTGATGAATATCAAGAATGTCAAATTAAAGCCCAAGTTCTCACATTAAACCAACCAGATTTTTCACTTTTAGAAACGATATTATGGCAACCCAATCATGGTTATTTTGTTTTAGATTATCATTTACAACGGTTGCAGTCCTCAGCAATTTACTTTAATTTTAATGTTGATATCAATAGTTTAAAAAAACAACTTTATGAATTAACAAAAACATTTTTAAGTCAAGCTTATAAAGTGCGGTTGTTATTAGATTATTATGGTGACATTACATATCAAACTATACCTTTATCTCCTGTGAATAATCAGGAATTTGTTAAACTAAGTATGTGTTGCACACCCATTGACTCTAATAATCCGTTTTTGTATCATAAAACGACTAATCGCCAAGTTTATGAAACAGCAAAAGCTGCTTTTCCTGATTGTGATGATGTTTTATTATGGAATGAAAGAGGTGAAATCACAGAAACTTGTATTGGTAATATTGTGGTAGAGTTGAATGGAGAATTATTGACACCTTCGGTAAAATGCGGTTTGTTAGCAGGTACTTTTCGCGCTGATTTACTTGAAAAAGGAAAAATCAGAGAAGAAATTATTGCAGTGGAACAGTTACAATATATCAATCGCATTTATATAATTAACTCAGTGCAAAAATGGCGAGAAGCGGTTTTAATTTCTAACTAATTAGATAATTTAGTAATATTGAACATGAAATTACCAAAAACGACTTTAATTTTAATACTTTTAGCCTTGGGATTAGGTAGTTTTGTCTACTTTCATGAAATCAAAGGTAAAAATCAGCAAACAGAAATAAAAACCCAAAAACAGAAAATTTTCGCTTTTAATGCTGATGATGTGCAATCTTTAACAATTAATTTTAAAGAAACAACATTACAAATAGAGAAAAGAAATACAACTGAAAACCCCCAATGGGAAATAAAATCTCCCATATCAACACTAGCAAATGATGCAATTGTTTCTTATTTAATGGATTTATTAGTTAAGGGCAAAAGTGAAAGAACAGTATCAGTTTCACCCACTGAATTATCAGAATTTGGTTTAGATAAACCTATGGCGACCATTAATGTTAAACTGAAAAATCAACAAAGCCATCAATTGATTTTAGGTAAAGGTGATTTTAATAATCAATTTTTATATGCTCAAGCTGATGGTAACAAAAATATGAATTTATTGTTAGTGTCTAAAGATTTTGTGAATGCAGTTAATCGAGATATATCTGAATGGAAACAACCAGCGGAAAAGACTGATGTACAGCCATTACCTAGTCTTCCTTCCTCAACTCCTCCAAATAAATAATGTAGAGACGCTCTATGTAACGTCCCTACAGAAATTATCTCGTTCCCAGTCTCTGGCTGGGAATGTCACTACAGAGGCTCTGCCTCTACTGTTATTGAAGGCAGAGCCTTCTAGAATTCATTCCCATACAGAGTATGGGAACGAGAAAACGAGAAAGGCAGAGCCTCTGCTGTTATTGAAGGCAGAGCCTTCTAGAATTCATTCCCATACAGAGTATGGAAACGAGAAACGAGAAACGAGTATGGGAACGAGAAAATGAGAAACGAGAAAATTTACCTAACATCTAACCTTTAAAAACTCCAATGACAAAACAAACAGCAACTTTATTAATTTCTTGCCCAGATCAACGGGGATTGGTAGCAAAATTTGCCAATTTTATCTATGCTAATGGTGGCAATATTACTCATGCAGATCAACATACAGATTTTGAAGCTGGACTATTTCTAACTCGCATAGAGTGGCAATTAAAAGGGTTTAATTTACCCAAGGATGTAATTACTCCTGCTTTTAATGCGATCGCTCAACCTTTAAATGCAAAATGGGAATTACACTTTTCTGATACTCTTCCCCGCATTGCTATTTGGGTAAGTCGTCAAGATCATTGTTTATTTGATTTAATTTGGAGACATCGTGCTAAAGAATTTCATGCAGAGATTCCTTTAATTATGAGTAATCACCCTGACTTACAACCGATAGTTGAACAATTCGGTATTGATTACCATTACTTACCTATTACTAAGGACAATAAACAAGAACAGGAAGCTAAACAACTAGAATTACTGCATGAATACAAAATTGATTTAGTAGTTTTAGCCAAATATATGCAAATAGTTAGTGCAGATTTCATTGAGAAATTCCCGCAAATTATTAATATTCATCATTCATTTTTACCTGCATTTATTGGGGCTAATCCCTATCATCGCGCCTTTGAAAGAGGTGTGAAAATTATTGGAGCAACAGCCCATTATGCCACTGCTGACTTAGATGCAGGACCGATTATTGAACAGGATGTGGTGCGGGTAAGTCATAGAGATGAGGTAAATGATTTAATTAGAAAAGGGAAAGATTTAGAAAGAATTGTGTTAGCAAGAGCGGTAAGATTGCATTTACAAAATCGCGTTTTAGTTTATGGCAATAGAACTGTAGTTTTTGAGTAAATTTATTTAATCTGAATTGATCATTTTAGCTATCGTTTCCATCATCAAAAAAAGCCGATGAGAATAATCAGGAAAGCAAATGAATTGATAATGCTGATAAAAAGAACGGGCTTTATCATCTTTGGCATCAACAACTACCGCAATTGTCGCAATTTCATTTTGCAAACTACGATATAGGGCATCCATTAACAACATTTCCCCTAAACCTTTTTGACGATGATTTTGATCAACTGCTAATCTACCTAAAAGAGTAGCGGGAAGTTGAGGATATTTTGGTAGTTTTTTAGTAATTTCTATCGGCAATTCTCCGATTTGAATACTTGTTGATGATAGTGTGTAATAACCTGCGACGAAACCAGAACTTTTTTCTACTAAAACAAATGGGGCTGCTATGCGTTTACGTGCATCTTGCCCAGCTTGTTTTTGGAAATATTTATCTAATTGATCAACTCCACAACAAAAAGCCGCCCGGTTATGCTTTTTTCCTAGCGGCTCTATTAAATAATTCTCAAAAGCATCAAAATTATCTGTTAACTGCACTTATACACCCATATTCTTTTTATAGCGTTGAGCCGCAAGCCGTAACTTGTTACTGGGTTCTGGCGGATTAAGCAGTGCTTCTACAAAAACTTCTTGGTCTTTTCTGCTTAAAACCATGATTTCATTTTCCTGAATAATCTGGTTTGCAGCACTGACAAGACTGCTAACTACAAAATCTGTAAGTGTTCGCCCTTGAATATCAGCCGCCCGTTGGAACAGTTCCTTATTCTGTGGACTGATACGGGCTTCTAATCTTTCTGATTTGGAACTCAAGGATTTTTCTGGGCTATTTCTAGCCACTGAGTGAGTCATGATACTTTCTACACAATAAATATGATGTGTAAATCTTTAGTGTACGGCAAATCTCCTAACAAATAATAGTGTACTGATTTATTCAACAAATGTCAACTATCCCCAGTCTCCAGACTTTCCACCTGTCTTACTGACTAAATGAATCGCCTCAATTTGAATAGACTTTTCTAACGCTTTAGCCATATCATATAAAGTTAAAGCGGCAATAGATACCGCTGTTAAAGCTTCCATTTCCACACCTGTTTCTGCTTTGGTTTTGACAGTGGCATCAATTTGATAACCAGGTAGTTGGGCATCGGGGATAATCTCAACGGTAATTTTTTGCAACGGTAAGGGGTGACAGAGAGGAATTAAATTCGCTGTCTGTTTAGCAGCCATGATTCCCGCTAACCTAGCAGTTGCTAAAACGTCCCCTTTGGGAGTGTTTCCGGCTTGAATAGCGGCGAATGTCTCAGGTAACATTCGTACCTTACCAGTGGCTACTGCTTGGCGAACAGTGGCGACTTTGCTGGATACATCAACCATTTGGGCTTGTCCCTGGGCATCCAAATGGGTTAGTGGAAAAGAATTTGGAAAATTAGCTTGCGTCATTGGGAAAGTATGTGCTATTATAAAACTCATGAGTCAAGGGTGTGTAGCTCAGTGGACTAGAGCACGTGGCTACGAACCACGGTGTCGGGGGTTCGAATCCCTCCTCGCCCATTATCTGATTTTAAATGCACAAGTTCCTTTTTTGGAGTTTGTGCATTTTTGATAATTATCAGTGCAGGATATGGAAGGGCGCAGGCCCTGCGCCCTACGGTTATTTGACGGCGTAGATATCTTCTGTGCGACCAAGGGCAAAACGCAGAGATTGAGGAATATTGCGGCTAGACTGGGTAAGGAAGATGATCATGGCAATGACTGTTAAACCTGTAGTCAAACCAAACATATTTCGATAACCAAGTGTTTCGGCAAATGTACCAAAAATTGGACCTGCGATCGCTAAACCGATATCAAATCCCATTAAGGAAGCACCAAATATTCTCCCGCGTTCGTGGGGTAAAGCTCTATCTGTCATCAATACAGAAATCATGGGAATGAGTGTACCAGAAGCAGCACCTTCCATGAATGCTCCCAATAAGAACATGAAAGAGTTATTTGCTTGCCAAACGCAGATGACAGAGAATGTATAAGCTATCAAACTCATGGTGACAAATAAACCCCTTCCATATCTATCAGAAGCTTTACCAGTAAATAATCTACAACTAAAACTGGAGACAGCCGCCGCAGTAAAAAATAAACCTGGATTTAAATCAACTCCGGTTGATTTAATAAATAGGGAGATGAAAGTATGCAAACTACCTAAAGTCAAACCACTCAGGAGTAAGACGATAGCGGGAATCCGCACCCGAGGACTAGTTAATATTTGCCAAAAGTTATCATTTTTACTGTTAGTTGGTTTGGTGACAATTGGTGGATTAATAATGGGGATGATACATAATAAACCCAAGGAACATAAAGCCGCAGATGAGAGAAATAATGGGGTATAACCAGCACTTGCTTGTAAAAACCCACCTATAGCCGGACCTATTCCCACACCTAAAGGATTCACCAAACTCATGTAACCAACGACTTCACCGCGACGGTGTTCTGGTGCTAAATCGCTGACTAGGGCAATGTAAGCCGTGGCAAAAGCGGCGATACTAATGCCATGAAAGGCACGAATTACCATGAGGGGAATAATTGATTTTACACATAAATATCCCAAAGGAGCGATCGCTGCTGCGGACATTCCAATCAATAATACTATTTTACGACCCCGAATATCTGCTAAAGCACCCATTGACGGGCGACATAGCAACATCCCAATGGCAAAGCTACCCATGACAATGCCAATTTCTTGTTTGCTTGCACCAATATGTTCAATATATAAGGGTAGGGTAGGCAATAATGAAGCCAAACCTGACCAGAAAAACAGACCCGCTGCAAATAACATGAGCAGGTTTTTTCGCAGATTAGCGTCAAAAGTATCAAAGGCTTTCACGGCAGATGCAATAATGTAAAAAGTATTATTTCTCTATTGTTACGTTACTTAACATTTTTTGCCACAACTTCTCGCACCCGATAGATTGGTCGTCCTTGAGATTCATGATAAGTTCGCATCAGTAATTCTGCCAAAAGACCGAAGCAAAATAACTGGACTCCTGTTACTAACAGCAACACTGCCAAAATCAACAAAGGACGGCTACCAATATCTACATGAAAAGCCAATTTGACGAAAGTTAAATATATACCTATTCCCCCACCAGCAATCATGGAAATCAATCCCAACAAGCCAAAAACGTGCATGGGACGGGTGAGAAACTTCTTCATAAATAGAATAGTTAATAAATCCATCAATACCCGGAAAGTCCGTGATATCCCATACTTACTTTGTCCAAACCGCCGCGCATGATGACGCACAGGTACTTCTGTAATTCTTGCCCCTTCGATATATGCCAAAGCAGGTAAAAAGCGGTGTAGTTCTCCATAAAGATTCATATCTGCCACCAATTCAGACCGATAAGCTTTCAGAGAACAACCATAATCATGAATATAGACGCTTGTAGCCCCACGGATTAACCAATTGGCAATTTTAGAAGGAAGCAACCGATTGACCGCCCCATCTTGGCGATTTTGCCGCCAACCACTAACTAAATCATAACCCTCATCTAGCTTGGCTAATAACATCGGAATATCAGCGGGGTCATTTTGCAAATCAGCGTCTAAAGTCACAATTACTTTAGCTGTAGCATAATTAAAACCCGCAGACATAGCCGCAGTTTGTCCATAATTACGTCGCAAAATCACCGCTTTTAAATCAGTGCGAATTTGCGCTTGTTCCTTGAGAAATTCCGCTGTACCATCACTAGAACCATCATCTACACAAATAATCTCATAATTCAACTTACTAGTGGTGAGAGTCGTAGAAATGGCTTCTAGTAATAAAGGTAAACTTTCGACCTCATCTTTAATTGGGACAACTACGGATAAATCTAAACTTGGTGATTGGTAATTGGTCACAAGAATACCCGGTAAGTGGGAAACGAGCGTGGCTTGGCTCCCTGAGAGGGAAACGACACGAGCGGTTTTAACCGCTGTGGATATTAAAATTGAAACCAGATTTTTGATTGGAATCTGGAAACCAACTCCCATTTCTGGGGTAATGTTAGCTTAGACAATGTTAGAGGTCGGTAACTATCTTAAAAGCACTGGTTTAACCCTTAAGCCTGTTTAACTTTGAAGTTCTAGAGCAGGGAACTAGTACCGCAAGGCGGAAGTCAAAAGTCAAAAGTCAAAAGTCAAAATGAAGACAGTATAGGCTTTTGGAGGATTTAGAATGGTTGGTTTATTTACGCCGTTTTGTACTAGCTACGCATCCCCTGGTAGGTCTTTAACTCTTACCTCTAACGTAGTTCGGTTAAGAACTGAGTCCAACTAGGCTTTTACAAGCCATCACTTACCCGAAGGGAAGTGATGGGTGGTTGACAACTTTTCACAACTCTCCCAGCACCGCGTAACTGTTGATAATAAGCCTGACTAACTTTGTTTCCCTGTTCCGAAAGTTGGTCAATACCAATACCGTTGCGTCCTTGTTCTTTTCCTGAACTGTGAATATAGCAATTATTACCCAAATATAATCCTACATGAGTGGCTTTTTCAGGAGTTCCAAAAAAGATTAAATCCCCTGGTTGTAATTCAGTAATATCAATTGCTTGGGTAAAAGCTTCTTGTTGATAAGCGTCTCTCGGTAGCCACACACCCACAGATTTAAATGCTGCTTGCATTAAACCCGAACAATCATAATTAGGTGCGACTGTGCCACCCCAAAGGTAATAATTATCTTCTGCTTTTGCTGCTTGGGTAAAAGCGATAACTGTGGGTATGTGCTGTTGAATTTCTGCGGTTGAGATGAATTGAGGTTGATATATTGTTTCTGTTGGTTGAAGAAATTGCAAATCTTGAAGTGATAACCATCCTGGATAGTCATCTTCACATAAACATACTGCAACTGCTATATCTGGATGATTTGATGTTATTTGTAAATGTCGTCCGGCGGCGGCTTGGGTAGCTAAACGGATACATTTAGGGGAATCATAGATATTTAGGTTGGTGTTACAGAAATATTCTGCTGTTGGGGAATGGGGAATTATTAGGTTTATTGACATAAGTAAGTAGGTTGGCGTTGAAAATTGTCGTTATGGCAAGAGGCAAGAGGCAAGAGGCAAGAGGCAAGAGTGAAGAGGGTTTGGGCGATTTTACGTTTCTTTACACAGTTTGGTTTTATTGTGTTCACCTACTTACGCCACGCTATGCCTGATGCGTTTGGTACACTACGTGAACGCTATCAGGATTTAAGGATAAACAGGTTTTACATGATAGTATAAATCGCTTTTTATGGTAACACTTTCTTTAATAAATCCCGATGTAAAAAAGCCTCATTTACTAAGGATTGAATTTTATGAGGTGACAAAGCCACACCATTATTATAATAATCAATCCAAATTTTACTGATTAAATCTACATCATCTGGTAAATCCTTTAAATCCCAACCAGGTATTTCTAAATCTTCCATTAATCGGTTGACTTTGGGATCATAAC
The DNA here is from genome assembly GCF_009712065.1 of Aphanizomenon sp. UHCC 0183. NCBI lineage: Bacteria > Bacillati > Cyanobacteriota > Cyanophyceae > Nostocales > Aphanizomenonaceae > Aphanizomenon > Aphanizomenon sp. UHCC 0183. The sequence continues at coordinate 15,999 of NZ_VILC01000006.1, forward strand.
TTAATGCAAAACAACGAGAACCTTCACTAGCTGCCATAATTAAACTATGGAGGCGCATTCCTATGGACATTTCCACACCGCGAAATACACCTTTTAAAATTTGTGGATCTTCGGAACAAATAACTCTACTCACATCTGGTAATTGAGTATGAATTTTTTCCGCAATTCCTAGATCTTCACTTTTTTGAAATGGTAATAATAAAATAAAAGCTTGGGTTTCCTTCTGCAAATTAACTAAAGCTTGAGTTAAATTTGTTAACCGCTTTTCTGTCAATTGAGGATGATTTCTTAAAGTAACTGCAATTCTGGGTTTTGGTAAATCTACTAATTCCGGGACTGGCTTCGATTCCAATGCCCAAACTGGGTCAGGGGCGAGGATATGGGGTATACTCCAATCTGATAATAACCGAGAACTGGAGCGATCGCGCACACTCACTTGAGTACAACCTGTAAAATTCCCCTTTGCTAACCAACGAGTTTGGAAATGCAACAAAGGACCTATACCCTGTCCCCAAGCCACAGTTTTCAAACCCATAACTTGAGCTAAAGCCATCAATCCGCCATAATAAAAAGGGCTAATCAGACTGGTAGCATCTTGAATTAAACTACCACCACCCCAAACAAAAGCATCACAAGAACGCAAAGCCTTGATAACCTGTAAAACCGCCATGCGGTTGTAACATTCCACACCATAATGCCGATGAGTTTCTTCAGGATTTCCAGAAAGCACCACAGGAGTAACATCAAGTGGTAGCATTTGCAGAAGTGTGGCTAACAAAGCTTCATCACCACCATTACCCTTACCGTAATACCCAGACAATAAAACCCGCATTTTCCCCATTTTGAATTTTAGATTTTAGATTAATTATGCACGCCCTTTCGATTCCCACCTGGATAATTCATATTTCTAGCGTCATTGAGTGGATAGCCGCAATTTGGCTAATTTGGATATACGGTGAACTTACAGAAAATCGGAGTTGGTGGGGATTATCCTTTGCTATGTTACCAGCTTTAATTAGCGCAATGTGTGCTTGTACTTGGCATTATTTCGACAATTCCGAATCATTAGAATGGTTAGTCACCCTACAAGCTACCATGACATTAGTTGGTAACTTTACTCTTTGGGCAGCAGCTTATCTAATTTGGCGTTCTACCAAGTCTACAAGCCCCATTGAGACACAATCTATCAAATCAGAACAATGATATCAAAAGAAACCCTCTTTGCCCTCTCTCTCTTTCCCTATTTGGGTTTCTTGTGGTTTATTAGCCGCAGTCCACAAATGCCACGTTTAGCCCTATATGGATTTTACGGCACATTGGTATTTGTCGCCATCACCATCCCCGCCGCCATTTACACCAAAGTCCAGTACGGAGAACAACTAGCCAACGTAGACTGGTTACATGGCAGCGCAGAAGTCTTTTTAACCCTTGCTAACATCTTACTAGTCTTAGGTTTTCGCCAAGCAGTACAGGAATTAGGGAACAGGGAGTAGGGGAAGTAGGGAAAGTAGGGAAAGTAGGGGGGGGAGAAAGAATTTTCCCAATGACAACTGACAACTGACAACTGACAACTGACAACTGACAACTAACAAATTATGGAAGTAATCCCCGCAATTGATTTACTAGAAGGTCGCTGTGTGCGACTATACAAAGGAGACTACGAGCGATCGCAAGTATTCAGCGAAAACCCCGTTGAAGTAGCGAAAATGTGGGCAGACCAAGGCGCGACAAGACTGCATTTAGTTGACTTAGACGGGGCAAAAGCTGGGAAAATTATCAACTTAGCCGCCATAGAAGCCATTAGAAATAATCTTGACATACCCATTGAAGTTGGGGGAGGATTGCGCGATCGCACCAGTGTCGTACAATTATTCAACCTGGGTGTAAATTGGGCAATTCTCGGCACTGTCGCCGTCGAACAACCTCAATTAGTCCAAGAACTTTGTCAAGAATTTCCCCAACAAATTATTATTGGCATAGATGCCCGTAACGGCTTAGTTGCAACTCGCGGTTGGTTAGAAACATCAACAGTATTAGCCACCCAACTAGCAGTACAGATGCAAGAACTAGGTGCAGCAGCCATTATTTACACTGATATCAACCGTGACGGCACACTAGAAGGCCCCAATTTAGACGCATTACGAGAACTTGCAGCGGCAACTTCCATACCTGTAATTGCTTCCGGTGGAGTAAGTTCTGTGACGGATTTGTTAAGTTTATTAGCTTTAGAACCCCAAGGTGTGACAGGTGTGATAGTTGGGAAAGCTTTGTATACGGGTGATATTATTCTCAAAGAAGGATTACAAGCTATTGGTCCGGGAAGACTGCAAGATATTCCTCCCGATTTCGGTATTTCTAGTATTGCTTAAAATGAAAAAGATTGTAGAGATGTTCTCTGGAATTTCTCTACAAAGCTTCTGAAAAATACAGATAACAGTTTTCATCCCCTTGCGGGGAAGTGGTTATGAAAAACACTCTACTGTGTGCAACTAAGTAGTGAGACAGAATTAATTACACAATGTCATTGCGTTAGCGCACTCAATTACGGATTAACGTCTATCTTTTAAGTGATCAAAATGACTTCTCTTCACCCTGTCCCCTGCACTCTGTCTAATTACTCCAGCATTCTTGAATATCAGATACATTATTAAATGAGTGCAATTATGATCAGGGAAAATGTCAAAAGAATCACAACAGAAAAAAGTCATCGTTGTTGGTGCTGGTTGGGCTGGTTTAGGGGCTACTTACCATTTAGCCAAACAAGGTTATGATGTCACATTACTAGAAGCTGGACAATATCCTGGTGGGTTAGTAGCAGGTTGGCAAACAGCCGCAGGTAAATCCGTAGAAGCCGGTATTCATGGCTTTTGGTATCCTTACAGAAATATTTTTTCTCTGATTAATGAATTGGGAATTAGTCCGTTTACAACTTGGACTCGTTCCGCACAATATTCTCCCGCAGGTTTGGAAGTAGAATCTCCGATTTTTCAAGATTTACCCAGACTTCCCACACCTTTAGGAACTTTTATATATCCTCAATTTCAAAGATTACCATTAATTGACCGTTTGAGTGCCTTACCCTTACTTTATAGTTTGATTGATTTTGATAATTCAGATCAGGCTTGGAAACGTTACGATTATCTGACAGCCCGTGAATTATTCAAAACTTTTGGTGTTTCTGCCCGACTCTATAAAGAAGCTTTTGAACCAATGTTATTAGTGGGTTTATTTGCCCCGGGTGAACAATGTTCGGCGGCGGCCACATTGGGAATGTTATATTATTTTATTCTGGCACATCAACCGGATTTTGATGTGGTTTGGTGTCGTGGAACTGTGGGAGAAAAAATCTTCCGTCCCTGGGTAGAACAAATAGAAAAATTAGGTGCAAGAGTTCTATCTAAACATAAAGTTACAGATGTAATTATAGATAGCAATAATCACGTTAAAGGTGTAGTTTCTAATGATGAAGTTTTTGATGCTGACGCTGTAATCTTTTCCGTCGGTGTCACAGGAATGAAAAAGATTGTTTCCAGTAGTCCGAGTTTACAAAATCGTCCAGAATTTAGAAACTTAAATAATTTAGGGGCTGTTGATGTTTTAGCAACTCGGTTATGGTTTGATAGAAAAATAGATATTCCCCGTCCTTCTAATGCTTGTTTTGGTTTTGATGATTCTACAGGATGGACATTTTTTGATTTGAATGCTTTACATGATGAATTTAAAAATGAACCAGGAACAGTAATAGAAGCAGATTTTTATCACGCTAATCAATTTCTGCATTTAAGTGATGAGGAAATTGTGCAAATAGTTCAAGGTTATTTAACAAAATGTATTCCCGGTTTTAGAGAAGCGAAAGTCATAGATAGTAGTGTGATTCGTTTAGCAAATGCAGTGACACATTTTGCCCCTGGTAGTTATCGTTATCTGTTACCAGCTAAGACAAGTTTACAAAATCTGTTTATGAGTGGAGATTGGATTATTAACCGTCATGGTTCATGGTCACAAGAAAAGGCTTATGTCACTGGTTTAGAAGCTGCTAATTTAGCTATTTCCTATTTAGAAACTGGGGAAAAAGCCAATATTTTAGCAGTGGAAGCAGACGAAAATCATATCCAATTTGCCAGAAATATCAATCAAGTTGTTCGAGATGTGGGTAAATCTATTTTACCTAATTTCTGGTTGCCATAAGATAAGACAAGAATTAAAAAACCCCCTCCTCGCAAGCGAGGAGGGGGTTTTTGTATTTCACTCAAACGAAAAACGCTATAATAATGTTGGGTTTCCTTACGTCAACCCAACCTAAATAATTTAGGCTCTTTTTCTACCATCTAAACCTTGTTGCACCCAATTTAAACATTCATAAGGTGATGAAAATAATTTGGGGGCGGCAATATTAGTTAATGAGTCTGGTGCATAATGGTCATAATAACATCTACTATTTCTTTGATAAACAATAATTAGATTATGACGATAAACATAGCGTGATTGAAAAAAATCACCTTGACTCACAAAGTCCATATTTAGATCAATATGTTCTTTAGCAATATCAACAATATTGGTAACAGTATTACTATACATTGCCGCTGGATTTTCTGAACCATGAAACCGGCTTTTATGTCCAACTTCCGCTAATAACTTATATGAATAGATTTCATAATCATCAACCTTGCCAAAAACAAAAGGGATAATTAAATATCCTTTATATGCAACAGAACTTTCATAAAGCAGCCGATTCATTTAAATCTCCTTAGAGGGATAAGTATTATATTATTACCACAGACTGAGTTGATGCGAAGATTGTTGTAAATTATTCTCAGGAAGAGGGGGAACGACTACACCACTTTCTTCTAATAACTGTTGGAAATAACGGGCATTATGAGGAGACATATCTTCTATGGGACAATGCACAAAGAAATAAATTTTTATTCCTGCTTGTAACCATTCTTGAATTTGTCTAACCCACTCCTCCATAAATATCTGATTCATTGGTAACTGTGGGTGAGAGATAAAACGAATCAAAGCAAAAGGCGCAGTTATACTAAATTGCACAGGTAATTTGGGTTTACGTCGTTCTGATAATAATTGCGGGTCATCATCTCCGGTATAAATTGGACGTGAATCTAATAATACTCTTCCCACACCTAATTCCTCTAGTAATGCTGTCAAATTACTAGCATGAGGTTCTTGAAACCACTCACTATGTCTAACTTCCAATGCTAAGGGTGTCTCTGTGCGCGGCCAAGCCGTCAAAAAAGCCGTCAAATCGTCCAGTAAAGCCGGAGAATAGCTGGGAGGGAGTTGGGCAAATAGGGGACCCAAATGAGTACCTAAAGGGCGCATTTTCTCCAAAAAAGCTAAGGCTTCGGGAATATGGGGTTGTAGTAATTTTTGGTGGGTGATATTTTGCGGTAATTTCAGGCAAAATTCAAACCCTGGTGGCGTTTCTGTCGCCCAACGAGTAACGGTTTCTGCGTTAGGTGTGGCATAGAAAGTAGTATTTCCTTCTACAGTGCTAAAGCGGCGACTGTAAAGATTTAAGAAGTCAGCATTGCGAGTTCCTGGGGGATAAAGTTCTCCCAACCAACCCTTGTACGCCCAAACTGCACACCCGATATAAAAGTTCACAAAATTAAAATGCTTGGATATGTTTTATTTAATTATACAATTCGATAAAAAACATTGACTATTGATATTATTGTATAAAGATTATACTTGCTAAATAAATTAGTAATTTTATGCCAAGAAAAGACCAGGGTTGGGTGACATTCCAAGCATCTGAAGAAGAACGCAAGATATTAGAAGAATTTTGTCAAAGTTCCCAACGGACTAAAACAGAGATTTTGCGAGAATTAGTCCGGGGACTTAAACAATATTCAGCACCGCCTATATCATCAACTTCACCGGAACAAGTAGAAACAAAAAATAAAAATATTGAATTTGAAATTGTTAGTCCCAAAAAAGCCTTAAAAGTTAGTTCTCGTAATGTTTTAAAAGGAGTTGTAAAACGAGTAACTACAGGCAGTATAAATGCCGAAATAACTTTAGAAATTGTGCATAAAGTTGAATTAACTTCCATGATTACTAGGGTTTCGGCTGAGGAGTTAGAATTATCTGAAGGGACAGAAGCCTATGCTGTAATTAAATCTAATGATATTGTTATCGCCAAAGATTAGAAATTAGAAATAGATGTAAATAAACTTTCTCAAACTTCAAAAAGCTAGAAAAAATTAGTCGGTTGAAACCGACTTTAGCTATTAGACAGGGAATTTATTCCCTGGCTACAATGGCTACAATGGCTATATGGTTAATTTAATCTTAGTCTAAGCCTCGACTTTTACGCCCTTCCAGAAAGCAACATAACCTTGGATATTTTTAGCCTTTTCCTTAGTGCTAGGATAGTACCAAGCGGCATCTTTATTAACTTGTCCACTAACTTCAATACTATAGTAACTGGCAACCCCTTTCCAAGGACAAGTGGTATGAGTGCTGCTGTCTGTAAAGTATTCCTTATTAATAGTGTCAACCGGGAAATAATGATTTCCTTCCACAACTACCGTATTATTGCTTTCGGCTAGAATAGCACCGTTCCAAATTGCTTTCATGATTTGAGTCTGAAAAAAAGTTAATAATTCATATTGTTACATTTAAAATGATAATTTACCAACGTGATACAGTGAATTCTAGTAATTTTTTTCAAAATACCACCTGTCAATCTCGAAATAACTTTTATTGATTATAGTAAACTTATGAAACCAGAGGATTTTGCCACAACGGCGATTGATGATTGGGATGCCTTCTTGCCCAAAAACCATAAAAATCAACCCATAGACAATCAAGCATACCGCATTTTTGAACCCCAATGGCAACCAGTAATATTATCCTGGTTTGGACGGGAAGATGTACCCAAAGAGTCAAAAGAGGCATTTATTCAAACTTTGGTCAATTTTGAAGATGGCTGTGTACCATATCAGGGTAAGGGTTTTTATGGTTATCGCGCCTATTTTTTAGCAGCAGCGGCGATCGCTCAATTCCCAGAATCGGCAAAAGCTGATAACATAGTTCAACAACTGGTAAATTGGAAATTAGATTATTATTGTTTCAATAGCATTGAACAGCAAGTTACTGTAGCACTTCAAGAAACCGACAGAACCAAAGCCATAGATACTTTAGTCCAATCAATCAACACATTACAACAAAATTTCACCCTTTCTCTCGCCATTACCAGCTTAGAGACAATCGGATCTGGTAGTGAAAAAGCCATTTCCTCTTTAATACAACTATTAGATACCTCAGAGGATAAAGATATCCTTAGACGAGTAGTTAAAAGCTTAGGAAAAGTAGGCTATGGTAATGAACAAGCTATTTCCGCTTTATTAAAAATTATAACTACATCAGAAAATAATGATGTCCGTAAACAAGCGACTGAAAGCTTAGGAGAAATAGGCTATGGTAATGAACAAGCTATTTCCGCCTTAGTGCAAATTTTAGATACAGCACAAAATGATGCTATTTATTGGCAACTAGCTGAAAGCTTAGGTAAAATAGGCATTGGCAATGAAAAAGCCATTTCTGCTCTAGTACAATTACTAGATAAATTAGGCAATAAATATACAAGTGGATTAGGAAAAATAGACAATAACCACGAAAAAGCGGTTATTCTCCAAGCTGCTACAACCCCATATCAAATAGAAACTGATCACGAAAAAGCCATTGCCGATTTAATCCAAATCTTAAATGTATCAGAGAATGAAGAAGCGATTAGTCAAGCACTTTATACATTAGGAGAAATAGGCAAAGGTGATGCAAAAGCCATCTCTGCTTTAGGGCAACTCTTAGATACATCACAAAATGAGTATATTCTTGTGCAAGTAGCTGAAAGCTTAGGAAATATACATCCTGGTAACGAAAAAGCTATCTCCGCTTTATTGCAACTTATAAATACATCAGAAAATGATGAAATTATTGTCTACTCACTAGAAAGCTTAGGCAATATAGGTATGAATAATGAAAAAGCCATTACCGCCTTAGTGCAACTTCTGGATAAATCACAGAATGAGTACACCCATAAACTAGCTGCTAAAAGCTTAGGAAAGATAGTCACTAGCAATAAAGATATATTCTTGGTGGTGCAAGCTTTACGTCGCTATAAATTAGATAGTGAAGACTATGATTTGATTTGGAATTGCGCCCAAAATATGTCCTATCCAGAATTTTATCAAGCTTGGCATCATTCTTGATTTATCAAAAATATTTTCCATTTTTCTGTTTGCTGGGTTATATTTTCATACCCATAATTTTTGCTATCTTGTCTACTTCTACTAACCCTTGACGTTCTAATTCATAAGCAATAAATGGAGCTTTCCTTTTTAAAGAGTCGAAACTAGAATTATCTTCATAGTAAGTTTTTAGCCATTCTAATCTTCCGTCAATACACTTGTCATAATCATTTAATTCCAAGCGATTAATTGTTGATATTACTCTTTCTTTGAGCGGATATAAAAGTTCAGGATTAGGCTTGATAATAAGAGAAGGAAAATCTAGAATAAAACTATTTACAGGTAATTCAAAAGGGTCTATAACATCTAATTTTGTTCCTTTTTTGTGATTTAAAGTTAAACAAGCAAGACGAAAATTATGCCATTCATAAGCTAATTCAGGTTTAGCAGATTTAGGAAGAAAATGGTCAACCGTTGGATTACCTTCTGGACGGGAAATCCATTGAGCAGAATAGGCACAAATTTTATTATAAGATTTGTATAAATCATTTAACGATTCTCGCCAATAGGTAGCGTTTTTATTTTCGTAATCTTTATTTGTAGGATTAGGAAATTTACTTAAGAAAGCCAAACCTGGTTTTCTAACTTTTTGGTCAAAATCATCAGGTTCAGGCTGGGGTTTAATAGGAATCACAAATCTACTCCATGCTGTTCTGCAAAATAAACCCACCTTGGCCAAAATCTATCATCTTCTGATAAATACCTTGCCAAATCATTTGATACTCTTGCCACATCTTCCGAATTGGGATTATCTGATAATTGTAAAACTTTCGCTGCTTCTATAGCTTTTTCTGCTTCCAAAGAACGAGCATGACGCAATTTGAAAACATCAGACATTAACCAAGAATCTACCACACCTTGACGGATAAAAGGAAGTTCTTCAATTTGGACTTCATTACCTAATAAATCGCTTTTCACCAGTTCTAAACTAAATAGCTTATCAACTCTTTGATCAAATCTAGGTTCTACAGATGCCATAACTAAAGGAGAATGAGTAGCAACCATAATTTGCACTTGTAAATCAGATGCTAAATCATCTCTGACATCTAACAAAGCAGGTAAAATAGCCCTTTGCCATTGGGGGTGAAGATGTGCTTCTAATTCATCTACTAAAATAACCATTCTCTTCTGTGGTTCTATGCGGATAAGTTTTGATTGTATTTTATGTTCTTCATAAGCCCAAACTATCAAATAAGCCATCGTAATTATCCGCTGTACCCCTGCGGAAGCATGAATAATGGGAACAGTTCCATAAGGATGTTCTATGGTGGGAATTTCTCTAGCATCATAAGGAAGTCTGACAGGTTCTCCCGGTTTTAAAATTCCTAAATCACCTTCTTCGGGAGGTGATAAACGTGCTAATACTTTTTCTAAGGTATTAAATGGATATTTATCTGGTCTACTTTGCCATTGAATCCAATCTTGTAATAATCCATTAATAAAAGTATTGCCATTTTCATCTTTTTGACCATTCCATAACTCATCTTTTTTAAAGACAAAAGGAAGTGGTTTTTTCTCAATATTTCTAATCCGTGAAGAAGATGATAAATATTGTTTTGCTGTGTCCCATACGGCAAAAGAACCATCTACTCTGGCATAAATTAAAAGACCTGGAATAGTTGAGCGATTTTTAATTTCATTCCATCTTTGAAGTTGCCAATCATAAGAAATACTCTCTGTATCAGATTCAGAATCTCCAGAAATTTGAAATGTAATTACAGGTTCATCATCACTTGCAGTTTGCGTTGGATATGCTGGTAAATTTGCCCACTGTCCAGTTAAAGCCCACCAAGCACATTCTAGTAAAAAAGTTTTACCCAGTCCATTATCACCTGTAATTAAGCTCAGTCGTTCTGCTGGTTCAAAACAAAGTTTTTTTGCAGCCCCTACACCTTGTATTTCTAAATAAGTTAAAGCACCTTCTTCCGGTAGAATATCTGGAGGTTTACCAATAACAGTTTTTAATTCTTCCCAAGACACTACTTTATCTTTAAAAAGCTGGTTTATATTGATATTATCTGGAATGGAAATATCAAATAATTGATTAATTTCTTGTTCATTTAATAAAAATTCATTTTTGAAATTTTGAATAATATCTTCTGGTGTTGTTTCAGATGACCATTCTTTTTCACAATATATCCAGACAGCTAAATGAAAAGCAGGAATTACTTGATTGTTATATAAACAAGATTTCAAAATTTCAATATAGTTATCTTTCCACCCCAAGTCATCATTGCTTTGATAATTTAAGGCTTGTTGAAGGATTCCATATATTCGATGATTTAATTCTTCTTCAAATTTATTTAATGATTCTCTAAATGGTTCTTTATAAAAATCTTGTATAATAGAACCTATATATATATTAACTGTTATCCATCTTTTTTCATTTTTTGGTAAACGGAAACATCTATAAGAATATGCTGATTCCTTACAGGGTTTATAATAATTTTCTAAAAAATCTTTAATTTCTGAATGTAGAGATATTTCAATAGTATTACCTACTGGTAATTGTAATTGTTTAAATTTTAAAAAAGTAATTCCCCAAAAAGAATCTACCTTTTCCAAATATTTAAGAGAATCTCTAATCTGGTCAATACTAATAAACATGAGTTTATCCGGTTCACTTTTTTAAATTAATCCGAAGAAATTACAGGTTAAATCCTTTCACAAGATAGCAAAATACAAAACTCTGGGTAATTTTTAAAACTAGCTTACCTAGTTTATGACAAAAAATTTCCAACAAAGACAATTTACCAAAACTAACGCAAAAACTCTCTAAAACTCTTCTTTCTTCGCTACCTTCGCTCCTTCGTGGTTCGTTCATCCAATATCTTATCATCACGAAGACAAAAAAAGCATATATCTACGCCAAGTTGGTTATTCATTACTTCATTATACTCAAACAACTTAGTTTTACCAAAATTATTCAAACCAATCTTCACCTCCTGGTAATTCTGCTAAATAATTATCAATCATCTTTGCTAACTCTTTAGGTTGATATTCATAAGTTAACAACAAAAGATTTTCCGCAAAATCAATTAATTCTTTTCCTTGTAATCTTTGAGAAACTTGACTTGGTTTTAACGTTCCGCCAAAAATCTCCGCACTAGCGGGACGAATTGCCATTTCTACAGCTTCTGCTAAATATTCACCCCATTCATCAGATTTAATATAATAAGATTTTTGATTATCTTTAATATTCAATTTGGCAATTTGAATCACAGAATCAGAAATTGAAGCAATCCAAGAATTAGTTAAACGCTGTTCAATTTGATTTTTAATCAGATGAATAACCAACCTCACTAAAAAAGCTTCTATTTTTCGCAAAGTTCCCTGTTTGCTCATCTCCTCCAAATCATCAAGAATTTCCAAGGCATCATCATAACGCCCTTCTAATATAGTTTGTCTTAACTCCATTAATTCTTGCGTCATAGTTATTTTATTCTACCTAGTTGCAGACATTAGTTGATCTTGTAGTTTTGATGTTCTATAATAACCCAAATTGCTAGATATCTAGCTAAGACTGGGAATGGGTAATAGGTAATCAGTCATAAAATCCCTATTTTTATCCTGTTCATCCTTTAATCCTGGATATTATCTCGACTTACTTCGACTTCGCTCAGTACAAGTCGCTCGATAACCACCTGATTCTGACATTTTCCTATCTATAAATTCTAGCGTTCCCTCTACCAATTCCCCAACGTGCGTTAAAATTCTAATATATTCATCACAACTCAGACACGCAACAGCCATCTACCATGCTTCAGTACCCCCACCTAGAAAAAGCCTTAAAACATCATTTTGGTTATGATCAATTTCGCCCTGGACAACGGCAAATTATCGAAGATGCACTAGAGAATCGTGATTTAATGGTAATTATGCCCACCGGTGGGGGTAAATCTCTGTGCTTTCAATTACCGGCACTTTTGAAACCCGGTTTAACAGTGGTAGTCTCACCCTTGATAGCTTTAATGCAAGATCAAGTAGAAGCACTGCGAACTAATAACATTTCTGCCACATTTCTGAATAGTAGTCTTAACGCCTATAAAGTTCGCTCCCGTGAAGAAGCGATCATGAATGGTAAAATAAAATTGCTTTATGTTGCCCCAGAACGCCTTGTTAGTGACCGATTTCTCCCCCTTTTAGACGTAGTTAAGGAAAAAGTGGGGATTTCCACCTTTGCCATTGATGAAGCCCATTGTGTCTCAGAATGGGGGCATGATTTCCGCCCAGAATATCGGCAATTAAGATTACTCCGAAAACGTTATCCTGATGTGCCTACAGTTGCCCTCACTGCTACCGCCACAGATAGAGTCAAGGCTGATATTATTGAACAATTAGGATTAAGACAACCAAGTATTCATATTGCTAGTTTTAACCGCCAAAATCTTTATTATGAAGTCCGGGCTAAAAGTAACCGTGCTTATGCCGAATTATTAGAAATAGTTAGAGAAAATGAAGGTTCGGGAATTATTTATTGTTTAACTCGAAAAAAAGTTGATGAAATAACTTTAAAACTCCAAAATGATAAGATTTCTGTTTTGCCTTATCATGCTGGTTTAAGTGATGAGGAAAGATCAAAAAATCAAACTCGGTTTATTCGGGATGATGTGCGAGTAATGGTAGCCACCGTTGCCTTTGGTATGGGCATTAATAAACCTGATGTGCGGTTTGTGGTGCATTCCGATTTACCCCGAAATTTAGAGAGTTACTATCAAGAATCAGGGCGAGCCGGTAGAGATGATGAACCTTCTAAATGTACACTATTTTTTAACTATGGTGATATTAAAACTATAGAATGGAGTATTAATCAAAAAACCGATCCTCAAGAACAATTAATAGCTAAACAGCAACTAAGACAGGTAATTGATTATGCGGAAGGGACAGATTGTAGACGCACAATTCAATTAAGTTATTTCGGGGAAAGATTTCCCGGAAATTGCGGAAATTGTGATAATTGTCTTTATCCCAAACCTGTTCAAGATTGGACAATTGAAGCCATGAAATTTTTATCTTGTGTGGCTAGGTGTAAAGAAAGATTTGGAATGCTGCATATTATTGATGTTTTGCGAGGTGGAAAAAATCAAAGAATTATTGTTAATAAACATGATCAACTTTCTACCTATGGAATTGGCAAAGATAAAACAATAGATGAATGGCGAATGTTATGTAGATCCTTATTACATCAAGGATTAATAGAACAAACGGCTGATGGTTATTCAGTTTTAAAACTAAATGCTTTAAGCTGGGAAGTCATGCGAAAACAACGCACAGTTTCCATTGCTGTTCCTACAGTCAAAAAGATGACTTGGGAAGAGGGAAGTGGCAAATCCGCAGATGTGGAAGTTCTTATGCAAAAATTGCGATCGCTTCGTAAACAACTCGCAGACGAACAAGCCGTGCCACCCTACGTTATCTTCCATGATTCTACCTTAAAATTAATGGCACAAAGCCAACCCAAAACCTTAGATGAATTTGGCAATCTCTCCGGCGTTGGTAGCCATAAATTATCTCAGTATGGCGAAAGGTTCTTAGCAGAAATTCAGACTTATTGCCAACAACAAGGTTTGCCAGAAAAAACTATTAATCGAGTTAGTTCCTCACCTTATTCTCACTCACCATCTGGTACAGAATTAACTACATTAGAGTTATATAACCAAGGATTGAGTATTGAAGAAATCGCCCAAAAACGCAATATTCGCCCCACTACAATTATCCGTCATCTCTCAGATTTAATTGAGAAAAAACAATCTTTAGACTTGAGTAAATTAGTCCCCCTAGAACGCCAAAAGAAAATATGGAATGTCTTAGAAGTTGTTGGTGATATTTCACTCACTCCTATTCGGGAAAATTTAGGTGAAAGCTACAGTTTTGATGAAATTCGTTTAGTTAGAGCAAAATGGCGACGGGAAAAACAGAAATCTCCTAAAGATGATATTGACTTTTAGTTTTTAGCCGATAAAGCCAAAGATAGCAGCTTAGGTAAAACCAAACAAATAGCCGCATTTAATAGTGTTAAAAATATACCATCCATTAAATTCATAAATAACTCCTCTTTATAACTACTGATGATCGAAACATCTTTATTTTGCCTGACAAACACTACATTTGAGCAACTTTGAATTTTTAAATATCTTTGATATTACATAAGTAAATTAAATAGAAATCCAGTAGGGGCGCAGGGCCTGCGCCCAAATGCAGGAAATACAGGGAATACGCCCAAATGCAGGAAATACGCGCCAATTTCCTCCTTAATTAGGAGAACATTGATTACAAAAACGCGGGCTAAATTTACAAAATTGACTACCAGTTAATGCGTAGGCTGTACAGTAGGGAAAACTAGTTATTCCCATTTTGGCAGGTTGGCAATCAGATACAATGGAAAATGGTTGAGATTCTTGAGGTTTACGAACCAAAATTATAGACAGCAGCTTGGGTAAAGCTAAACAAGCCCCCGCATTGATGACAGTGAGAAATAATACATCCATCAAATCTATAGGGAATTACTCCCCGACGAAATTACATAGGAACAGTTTGGTTAGTCTTAAAATATATGGAAATGTAGTAAGACCTAACCATAGTATTTAGTTTATATAAAATCAGTTTAGCATAGATTTTTATAGATGGAAAGGTAATAATTCAGTAATTGTTATCAATTAATGTGTAAACTAAATATTAAATAGCGTTATTAAGAGAACCCCACAAAAAAGATAATCCAATCTTGTGGGACTGGCAAGATGCCCATCCTTGTATGATTAAGTAGTGAGACAGAATTAATTACACAATGTCATTGCGTTAGCGTTGCGTGGCGTTAGCCATATGGAACGAAGTGAAATCAAGCAATCGCCAGGGTTGTGATTGCTTCCCTTCGCTCGCAATGACTGTAAATATTTTTGTCCAATTACTTAGCAGGTAAGATGCCCGCACCACAAGAAATTTTGGGATATTATTTGAATTGGAAGTCTCTAATTGAATTTAACAGTAGCATTTGTCAGTAACCCAGCCCTAAAGGGACTGGGCTTGCAAGAGTAATCAAGCAAGCCGTACTGACCAGACCACCCTGAGTTTACTCTCATGGTAGCCGTTATTTGAGTCACGACACCCACCGAATGCGTTCGCGCCAGCGTGCCGTCAGGCATAGCCAGTTCCCTGCCCTGTCGCTTGTGATTAAACAGTTCTAAGGTCACTGGAACAGTGTTGCAAGCTCAAGCAAGCTCTTATAACAGGTCGTTCGCGCAGCGTGCCGTAGCATCGGCTAACATTACCCCAGAAATGGGAGTTGGTTTCCAGATTCCAATCAAAAATCTGGTTTCAATTTTAATTTAATATCCACAGCGGTTAAAACCGCTCGTGTCGTTTCCCTCTCAGGGAGCCAAGCCACTGAGTTTCCCACTTACCGGGTATTCTTATGACAAAAAAACAATCTGCAACTTCTTTCTCCAATAACATTTCTGCACAAGAAAGTCTAGCATTACAGAGTTCCGTAGATTACACAAATGTTGAGTTATTACCAGAAATTTGGACTCTAGCGGCAAAGAAATTTGATAGTATTATTGCCCTACATAATCCTCACTCTAAACCAGAAGTAAAAATTACCTATGGTCAGTTGTCAGAGCAAATTCAACTATTTGCGGCTGGTTTGCAAGCGCTAGGTATCAATAACCACCATAGCGAAACTCTTCCCTATGGTGAACGGGTTTCCCTGATTGCTGATAATAGTCCTCGCTGGTTTATTGCCGATCAAGGTATTATGACTGCTGGAGCGGTAAATGCAGTCCGTAGCGCCCAAGCAGACCCAGAAGAACTACTTTATATTATTTCCCACAGTGGTAGTACAGCCTTGGTAGTTGAGGATATCAAAACTCTAAATAAATTAGGGTCGGGACTCGATGAATTACCGATTAAACTCGTAGTTCTCCTTTCCGATGAAACACCACCCACAGAATTTAATTTCCCAGTGGTGAACTTTACCGGGTTATTAGAAATTGGTAGCAATAACACCCTGGTAGCAACTAAGCACACTGGCGAAACATTAGCAACCCTAATTTATACCTCTGGAACTACGGGAAAACCCAAGGGTGTGATGCTATCTCACAAAAATCTACTGCACCAAGTTAAAAGTCTAAGAGCAGTATTACAACCGGAAAAAGGAGATCTTGTCCTGAGTATTTTACCCACATGGCATAGTTATGAACGCAGTGGTGAGTATTTCTTAATTTCTCAAGGCTGTACCCAAATTTACACTAACTTGCGGTCTGTCAAAAATGATTTGAAGAAATTCAAACCCAATTATATGATTGCTGTTCCTCGTTTATGGGAATCAATTTATGAAGGAGTGCAAAAACAATTCCGCGAACAACCAGCTAAAAAACAAAGTTTGGTCAAATTTTTACTGGATATGAGCCAGAAATATGTTGAAGCGCGGCGTATTTCCCAGAGATTGAGCTTAAATCACATTCACACCTCACTTATTGAACGTTCCCAAGCCAAAATAGCAGAATTAGTCTTGTTACCACTCCATATACTAGGTGAAAAATTAGTTTATGCCAAAGTGCGAGAAGCCACAGGTGGAAAAATTAAGCACGTTATTAGTGGTGGTGGGGCGCTACCTGCATATATAGATAACTTTTTTGAAATTGTTGGTGTGGAAATTTTACAAGGTTATGGTTTGACAGAAACCTCACCAGTAACTAATGCTCGTCGTCCTTGGCGAAATTTACGGGGTTCTTCAGGACAACCAATTCCCGGTACAGAAGTGAAAATTGTCAATCCTGAGACTCGTCAACCTCTACCAGTCGGAGAACGGGGTTTAGTGCTGCTCAAGGGTCCACAAATCATGCAGGGCTATTATCAAAATCCCGAAGCTACAAACAAAGCTATAGACGCGGAAGGTTGGTTTGATAGCGGTGATTTAGGTTGGGTAACACCTGAAAATGACCTAGTATTAACAGGTAGAGCAAAAGACACCATTGTTTTAACCAACGGGGAAAATATTGAACCACAGCCTATAGAAGATGCTTGTTTGCGATCGCCCTATATTGACCAAATTATGTTAGTAGGACAAGATCAACGTAGCATTGGCGCTCTGATTGTTCCTAACCTAGAAGCATTAGCCGCATGGAACCAATCTCAAAATCATACCGAAAAGATTGACTTAGAGAGTAGAATAGTCCAGGATTTGTTTCGTCAAGAATTAAATCGGGAAGTCCAAAACCGTCCCAGCTATCGAGCCGATGATCGTATTGGAGCATTTAAACTCATTGAGGAACAATTCTCAATTGAAAATGGACTCATGACACAAACTCTGAAAATCCGTCGTCACGTTGTCATGGAACGATATTGCGATATTATTGACAAGATGTTTGCTAAATAATTTCCTAATTTCCCCCTAAATCTTGGGTGGGGAACCCCCTACTGACTCCTCTCCACACTACAAACTATTTAAGAGTGAACGTACAAATTTTATGGATGTCTCCAACCCTCAATTGCTTTTAAAACGCCCAATTAATGTCAAAGCCATAGTTACTAGTCTCTGGAAAGAGGAAGTACAACAGCAACTCCAATCTCAGATTAATCAAGTTGACCAACAACTACAACAACTAGACGTTGAAGGACAAAGAGCAATTAGCGCCATTCAAAAGCAAAGTGTTCAACCACCAGGACCCCAAACACTCCAACAAATTGACAATATTCAACTGCAAGTCAATCAAAAGAAAAGTGAACTCCTAGAGCAGAAAAACCAAATGCTGCAAAACCTCCAGCAAGTACAATTGTTGGAATTAGATCAAGAAGTCAACCAATTTCAAATGGAAAGCTTTTTCCGCATCGAACCAGGTGATAACTTGATTAGTAAAATGCAGGTGGAAGTTGTCCTGCGTGATGGCATTGTCGAAGAAATTCGCGGAGATATCTAAACAACTTGATCCCCGACTTCTTGGAGAAGTCGGGGATATTTCTTGAAGCAGGGGAAGCGATCGCTTATTTGATAAATAAATGACTATATTGAATCTCTAAAAGATAAATATTACTAATAATAGCTAAAAACCGAAATTTTTGACACACTACCCAATTTATAATCAATTGGATAGTTTGGCTTATCTCTTGTAGGGTGCGTCAGACCCAATAATTTGGTAAAAAAC